>JBKPQD010000129.1:0-2298 GCA_046733915.1 Chloroflexota bacterium | reverse complement strand
CCGGCCTCGACCAATGTGTTTCGAGTAGCAGCGCTGACACAAATAGCATGTTTAAATGTCAGAGGGTACTGTTGAACTTCTTTGGCCAGCATCGCCAGAGCGAGACCGCCTAATAACCGCTTAGGAATTTGGCTGTACCAGTTTCGTCCGGGGGTGCGCCAATAGGTCTCGTGCTGGCTGGGTAAGGTGGGCCAGTATGTGGCAAAACGATAGACGACTTTCTGCGGATACTTCGCTTCAGCAAGAGCTGGCAGCGAATAAGGTAAGTTCCACATGCCCCAAATGAAAATGATGTCTGGATCAAACTCCTGAATAACATGCTCAAAGACCTGTAAATTGTGCTTTTCTCTTGCCTTTCTCTTGGTGAAGAAAATTATGCTGTGACGCAAAGGCACTAAATCCATTTCCAGGTACAAAGACCGATAAACTCCATTCACTTCCAACGCTCCATTGTTGGTAGCATGCATACTTGTTAGAACGAGCGTCGTATGCCCTCGCTGCTTTAAGCCGTCGACCACTTGCTGACACGATTGCTCTTCTCCGCCCGCTCCATAACTCTGATAAAAGTTGGTTAGGAATAAAACACGCATTTTGATCCTCGAAAGAGGCAAACCTGGTCATGGGTCGTTTCAAACAGGAAATATCTGCAGGCAGACTTCACAAGCAGAAATTTACTACAACCATACACGCATACGTTTAAGATAATTCCTTCAGCTTCTGATAGTCAATCTTATCCGTAGATGTTTTCGGGAGAATATCCAACAACGAAAAAACGTCCGGCACCATATAAGCGGGGAGGTTTTGTGCGCAAAATTGTTTTAACTCAATGATGGAGGGACGGCTCTCCTTATGATGACTGACGAAGGCTCTAATTTTTACGCCATCGTCGTTTTGCATCGCAATCACTGCAGCCTCTTTGATAGCTGGATGGCGATATAAACCTGCCTCGATCTCCCCCAGCTCAATACGGTAGCCTCTTTTTTTCACCATCCGATCTCGCCGGGCGACGTAGATGTAGTTTCCGTCGGGTGCCTTGAATGCCATGTCCCCTGTTTTGTACCATTTGTTTCCGGATGGATCAACCAGAAAAGCGTTAGCTGTTTTTTCAGGCAGGTTCCAATAACCGATCATCATCCCCGGCCCTCGTGCGCATAACTCTCCTTCTTCACCAGGTGACACTTCCCTGCCACGCTCATCGAAGATTGCGATCTGGTAGTGGGAGCATGCTATTCCGATTGGAAAGGGATTCGTTCGGTCTTCCGGGATGGTGGCAGGAATTTCATAGAATGTACAAACGTTCGTCTCGGTTGGACCGTAAAGGTTAAAATATCTGGGATGGGGGATTAGTTTCTTCAAAGCGCGAAGATGCTTGACTGGGAAAACTTCACCGGCAAAATGTACGATCCGCAGATTGGAATAATCATATCGTTCTAACTTCCCGTACTGGGCTAAGAAGCTCAAGATCGAGGGTGTTGAATACCAACTGGTGATCTTGGTCTCTGAAATCAGAGAGGCCAAACGAATAGGATCTTTCCCAATTTCCTCCGAGATCAGAACAAGCGAGGCGCCATGTTTAATGGGTAGATAAAGATCCAGGATTGAAAGATCAAAGTGAAAAGGCGCGTGAGAAGAAAAACGGTCGGCAGGGTCCGGTTCAAAAGCCTCGGAACACCAGTCGACAAAGCTGATCGCCGCTCGATTGGTGAGCATAACTCCTTTAGGCTTGCCGGTAGAACCGGAGGTGTAAAGGATATACGCGAGATCGTCCAGAGAAGGAAGAACACTATCCCCTGGTGAGACGGGCATCTCCTCCTGGGCTTGATCTAACGTTTCCTTGATAAATTTCCCGCCACCTGTATGGTTCAATACTAAGAATCGGGTAAGATCTTCCTTGCTACCCCACTCAGCGGCTAAGTTATTTACAAAGCCATCCTCTATGATCACCGCCTTTACTTGGCAGTCAGCCAAGATATAGGCATTTCTGGAAACCGGGGCGCCCGGATCGACGGGAACATACGCAGCGCCAGTCTTTAGAATCCCAAAAATGGCTGCAACAGAATCGATCGATTTATGCAAATAAATTCCTACGCGATCGCCAACGCAAATCCCTAGGCCGTACAGTCGATCGCGTAATTGATCAGCAAGCGCGTTGAGTTCGCCATACGTAATCGAACCTTTACCAGGTTCAATGACTGCGATGCTATCCGGATCAACTCCGGCAGAATGCTCAAGAAATTCGAATAAAGCCTTTGCAGTTGCCACATTGCCACCTATAAGCCCGAAGGTTACTATCATAAG
>JBKPQD010000128.1:0-3327 GCA_046733915.1 Chloroflexota bacterium | reverse complement strand
GTACAGGTTGCAGATTAATTTAAAAGAGACGGGTATGCTTGCCATATCCGTCTCCCGTTTGGTTGCTCTATAATTCTTCCCATGTTGCAGAATATCAATACTCATTATGTCCAGCCCATCCGCACATTTAACCGCGATGCGCGGCTTTTCTTGTGGATGACCGTCATCAACGGTATCATCCTCAGCGGCTGGCAGTTATTCTTTAACATCTACATGCTCGAGAGCGGGTTCACGCGAGAATTTTTGGGCATCATCAATTCCCTGCCCTCCCTCACTGCCTTGCTGCTTGGCATTCCGATCGGTCGCCTGTCGGACCGTATGGGACGTAAGCAGGCGCTGATCATCGGTATCCTGTTTTCAGGTTTGACATTTTTAGGGCAAGTGACATTCAAGCAGCCTGCAATCATTATCATTATGGCGGCGTTAACAGGTATCTTCAACATGTTTGTCATCGTGAGCACTTCACCGCTCATGATGAAACTGTCGGACGAACAGAACCGCACGTTGCTTTTCAGTCTCAATTACGGATTACAGACTCTTGCCGGCGCGGTAGGGAGTCTCTTTGCGGGGCAATTGCCCGCGCTTTTCGAATCATTCTTGGATGTAGGGAAGTCGAGCGCAGTAGCGTACCAATTCGTGCTCATCATGATGGTTTTGCTCGGGACGACCGCGCTGATTCCGTTATGGAAAATGAACGAACCGAAGACGCTCCAGACGCAGCCGGCGCCTGGGTCGCGTGGAACCGGCCTGCTATCCGGCTTGACGTGGATGACCATCCGGCTGGCAACGCCCAACTTTCTGATCGGCGTCGGCGCGGCAATTTTGATTCCCTACATGAATGTGTTCTTTAAAGATAGGTTTGCCATCTCCGATTCGCTGCTGGGATTACTCTTCAGCCTGTCCTCTTTGTTCATCGGGGTGGGAAGTTTGATTGGTCCGCGACTTTCCACGCGGCTGGGCGGGAAAATTCGCACGGTCGCGTTGACTCAGCTGGCTAGTGTGGTCTTCTTGCTGATGATCGGTTTCGTCCCCTCGCTGTGGGTGGCTGGTTTCTCATCTCTGATGCGCGCCGCGCTGATGAATATGTCGGCACCGCTATATTCGGCCTTTTGCATGGAGAAAACACCTGCTCATCAGCAGGGACTGGCCAGCAGCGTGCTCAATGTTGCCTGGCTCGTCGGCTGGGCGATAGGACCTTACCTTTCCGGCGTGGTCCAACAACACTACGGATTCTCTCCCCTGTTTATCGCCACCACCATTTTGTATTTGATCGCTGTCGGCGTGATGTGGAGAATGTTCCATAATGAGGAACGACCACAAGCCGTTCGCTCCACAGAGGAGAACAGCGTTATTCTTCCGGAAGGGTAAGAGGCTGCCTGGCGAAGGGGCATCGAATTCTTTATAAAGAGATTAAAAGGGGACCAGCCAAGTTTAAATCCATCTAAGAGTTTGGTAATATTTCGCGATGGTAGTTATTCTCCCCATTCTTCTCCAGAGAAATTCACCGTTATAGCATATTGGTGAAACTTTTGAGTGAAAGGAGAGAAATATGAAGTACACCCCTTTATTGGGAGCCATAGTTTTGCTGGCTCTTTTAATTACGGCTTGCGGACCGGCGGCCGTGACCGGTGTGCCGACACAGGTCCAGCCCCTTGCAACTGAGATTGTTTCCACAGTTGTTCCGCTCGCTACAAATCTCGCATCCACGAATGAAGCCACGGCTGCACCCGCTACAAATGCATCGCCAACTACCAATGCGACACCGGGTACGAATGCATCTCCGGCAGTGGTGAATACACCTGCGGCAACGGAAACCTCCCAAGCCAGTGTGCCGGTTACAGGTGAAACCACTATCAAGGCAAGTCTCTCGGATAATTACGGTCCAATCCTCGTGGATGCGGATGGCGTTGCTGTTTATATCTACACAAAGGACACACAAAACGGCACTACAAGCGCATGTACCGATGAGGAATGTACCAACGATTGGTCGCCTGTGACCACGCAGGGCGAACCGGTCGCCGGTGCAGGTGCCATTCAGAAATTACTGGGCACCATCACGCGTGAAGATGGCACGATGCAGGTAACCTATAATGGTTGGCCGCTTTATTATTTCTCGGGAGATAAGTCGGCCGGATCCACAACTGGTCAAGGTCATGATAATAGCTGGTTCCTGGTAGCTCCGTCCGGCAAGGCAATCCGGCAATAAGTTTTGCGTGTTGAAAACACAGGAGTTCGAGCGAGGCAGAGACTTCGCTCGAACTGTTTATTTAAGGATGGATGTCTGTCTCGGGCGATGAAAACGTTTTGGAGATTTCCCCCGATTATCGTTCCGTTCTTCGCGAGTGGGTGACTTCTCGGTTACGGCATGATTTTTCGGGCCGATAATTTATCTGGCAGTAGCACCTGCCATAATGGAATCAAGCCCAGATTTGCAGAAAGCAGAGACTGGAACAGAGCAGGCTGAGTCCCTAAAAAGTGGATCACCTGCTCCAGTAAACTCGGATGATGGCTCAACCACAACACAAGATTGGTAACCTGATAGTAAGGCTGCATAATAGCCTGATAAGCCTGTTTGTAGGGTATCAAGTCATGCCTGGAAAGCATGTCTCCCCGCCCAGAGGCAAGCAGCATGGGCACAACAATATCTTCCAGGCTTAGAGCCTGTGCCAGGGCCAGACTGATCCCTTCGCCGGTGAGAGCGTCAAGATAGCCAGCAGCATCACCCATTAAGAGTACACCATCGGCGATCGGTTCAATAGACGTATGTTGCATCGGTCCGATAGCGAGGGGGGTATCGACGACAGGTGCATTTCTCAGCTGTTCTTGCAAAGCAGGAAAAGCCTCCAGGAAGGTTGGAATGAGTCTTTTTCCACCCGCCAAATGCCGGAGGCGTTTTTGATCCCATAAGAAAGCTATTCCTACTAGATTCTCCCCACATGGAGTGATATAAGCCTCCACACCATTCCCCCAATGAATTTCGACATCCCGGCTCCAAGGAGCGACCTGAAAATGCTGCCTTACCCCCCAGCGCTGTTCCTTGCCCCTGCGTCCCTCTAAGCCTGCCCAGTGTCGCACGACCGAATTTAAACCGTCTGCTCCGATGAGAAGCCGCGTCGCAATCAAGTCCTTTCCGACTTGCACCCACGTTAGCTGGTGCGAGCTGGTTCCATCCACGTTCAGGGGCGCTGCCTGCACCTTTGTTCGGATTTCCAAGCAATCCAACGCGCTTGCTTGCTGCAACAATGCTCTCGAAAGTTCCAGGCGCGGGATGCCCCAGCCCGTTCCCTCCCGGAAGGCTGCTCTGGCAGTATTGCCCCTGGCTGAAAC
>JBKPQD010000127.1:0-3158 GCA_046733915.1 Chloroflexota bacterium | reverse complement strand
ACCTTGATGTCTGTCCTCGGCGCCCTCAGCGACGTGAGTGTTTAGCAGGAAAGGCGAAAGAATTCGGGTGTTTTATGTATACCTCAACCCAACAAACAGTTTTCCTGCCAATTCCCGCTGACGTGGAACGCATTGGCAAGGTGGTGCTGAATGCAGCCTATAAGGTGCACACCACCCTGGGTCCGGGACTGATCGAATCAGTCTACCAGACGGCGATGAAGCACGTCATCGAGAAAAACGGCGTGCTGGTCAAAACCGACGTCAAGCTGCCGATCATTTTCGAAGGCACAAAGCTTGACTCCGGCTTGCAATTGGATATGCTTGTGGATAAGAGCGTGATCGTCGAATTGAAATCGGTCGAACGGATGAACATGCTCTACGAAAAACAAGTGGTGACCTACCTGCGTTTGAGTCACTTGCGGCTTGGCTTTTTGATCAATTTCAACGTACCGTATTTGAAAGATGGAATTAAGAGGTTAGTGATTTGATGTCATTGCCCCGCCTGCTTTCGGCGGGGTTGCGAGGGCCATGCTTTTCGCCCGAAGCAATCTCCTCGCAAACGGACAGAACTCTTTGATAAGATTTTCCCCTTTAACAGGAGATTGCCACGTCGCAATGACCTAAAAAGATTATGTCCGCCTTTTCCTTCATCCAGATCACCGATCATCACCTGCTTGAATCCGAAGACGCGCTGCGAGAGGGATTCTCGCCTGGGCACGCCCTGCGGATGGTGATGCGGCACATCGCCGAGAACGTCGCCGATAAAGCGGACTTCCTCATCTCGACCGGCGATCTGGTGGAGCCGGAAAACGATGCAACTTATCAATGCGCGATAAAGTTACTTGGAGTGAATACGCCCGCCGCGTTGCCGGGTCCGCAGAAGGTGAACGTAGAAGGCTTGCAAGAGTACCCAATGTATTTCCTGCCGGGCAATCACGACAGCCGAGAGCTCTTTACTCATTATCTCTTTCCTGACTCAGGGGCACCGCAGCTTTACAACTTGATCTTCGTGCATAAGGACGTGCAGTTCATCTTTATGGATTGGGGTCCCAAGTCCAAGGCTTGCTGGTACCCCGAGACGGCGGCATTCCTGGCAAATGCACTGCAATCGGATTTGCCTTCTGTTATTATCTGTCACCAGCACGTCAAGCGGCTTGGCGTTCGCTGGCTGGATGCTTTCCTGGCAGACGATCTCGAAGAATTCTGGAAGGTTGTGCTCACCAACAAGGAGAAAGTGTTAGCTATTCTGTGCGGGCATTGTCATATCACCTACGAGGACGAATACCGCGGCGTCCCGATTTTAGGATTGCGCTCCACCGCCTATCCCTTTGCGAGGACGGACGAGCCCACCGTCATCCTCGCCCCGCCGCATTATCGCTATGTTCATATTGAAAATGGAATTTTGACGTCGAGGATTTATAAGGTTGTGATTTAAAAGCGTAGCGGCGGGGTAACCCCGTCCCTACGCTACGAAAACGAGGTATCTATGGAAATCGAGCGAACAAAAATTGGTTATCTGGTCGGTGGTGGATTGAAGGAAAATTTCCGCGTCCGGCTGACGGTCTCCCCACAGGAGATCCAGGAAGGCGCGTTTGTGGTCATCCAGAGCGGGGACTGGAACTATTATGGCATCGTGACCGACATCCAGCTGGGGTCCACGAACCCGCGCTTCGCCGACGAGCAATCCGCCGACCGCTACCCGCCCAATATCGCCAAAGCGCTCCAAGGGCAGACGCTGTTCGCCAACCTCGAAGTGCTCCCCAACCTGATGCTCGAGATCGGGCCCGAACCCGGCACGACCGAATACGTCGACTGGAAGGGCATGATCGACGCCGGCTTGAAAGATCCGCCGCGCATCCTGCCCGTGAAGAACGTGCCGCCGCACCACGCCCAGGTCTATCTGGCAGATGCGGGCGACATCGCCGAGATCTTCGGGGATCCCATCCAGACAGGCAACTTTATCATCGGCTATACCCGCGAGCAGAACCACCCGGTCTGCATCGACATGGAAAAGTTCGTCCAGCGTTCGTCCGGTGTGTTCGGTGCGACCGGTACCGGGAAATCGTTCCTGACACGGCTCGTGCTCGCAGGGCTGATCCAGTACAACAAAGCCTCGATCATGGTGCTGGATATGCATAATGAGTATGGCTTTGACGATGTCGCCTCCGACACGAAGTATCCCGTCGTCGGGTTGAAGAGCAAATTCAAGTCCCGCGTGCGCGTCGTGGGCCTGGGAGCAGGCTCCACCATCCGCGGGCAGGTCCCGGACTTTAACCTGGAGCTTTCCTGCAACGAAATCTCCACCTCCGATATCGAGGCGCTCACCCAGGAGCTTAACCTCAAGGAGACCACGCCCACCACGTTGAACGCCCTGTACGCCTCGTTCAAGGACCATTGGTTCGAGAGCTTCAAATGCATGAACCGTGAAGAAGTGGAATATGAGGACGAGAAGGGCCGGCCCAAGCGCTCGCCGCACCCCGATAGCGTGGCAGCCTGGGCGAATAACAACGGCGTCAACGTCACCGCGGCCGAGGCGCTGCACGATAAGATGCGCCGTCTGTTCAGCAAGCCGTATATCGTCGAGAAGCCCGCTGCCGACAGCGTCGGCGAGATCATCCGTGCTCTCGAAAGTGGACAGCATGTGATTCTCTCGTTCGGCGGGCATGAGAGCGACCTGGATTACCTGCTCGTCTCGAACCTGCTGACGCGCAAGATCCGCGCCGCCTGGGAGCACAAGACCAATGCCTTCCGCACGCACGGGATGCAGGAGCCGCGTCCGCTCGTGATCGTGGTGGAGGAGGCGCACAAGCTCTTGAACCGCGAGATGGCATCTCAGACCACCTTCGCCACCATCGCCCGGGAGCTGCGCAAATATTATGTCACCCTGCTGGTCGTGGACCAGCGCCCGTCGCAGATCTATGACGAGGTCATGTCGCAGCTTGGGACGAGGGTCTCCGGCTGGCTCGGCGACGAGGACGATATCCATGCCGTGCTCTCCGGTCTTTCGGGGCGGGAAGCGCTGCGCGGCATGCTGGCGCGTCTCCAGCCGAAGGAGGAAGTCCTCCTGCTGGGATGGGGGGTCCCGATGCCCCTGCCCGTCAAATCCCGCCGTTATGACGAGAAGTTCTGGAAGGAGCTCTTCGGCAAGAGCGGAGGGG
>JBKPQD010000126.1:0-7267 GCA_046733915.1 Chloroflexota bacterium | reverse complement strand
GTCGCGGCATGTGGGATGACGTATACCTAGAGCTTTGTATCTCCAGTTGAATGCCCATTCGTCTTTATACTTACCACAATGGTAGCACTTTTTCTGTGCCATATTATTTTTTCCATAAGCTGTACCAATGCGGCCACCTTCAAGATTTTAAAATCGAAAGACCCAGACTTTTTTTCTTCTGGATCTCTTTTAGGCAAAAATGCCTTATTTTTAGTGGGCCCAGCAGGATTCGAACCTGCAACCAAAGCGTTATGAGCACTCTGCTCTGCCATTGAGCTATAGGCCCAGAAAAAGTATCAGGTGTCAGGTATCTCAGTGTCATGTGACACATGATACTTGACACCTGACGCTAAGGAATCAGAGCGGGAGACGGGATTCGAACCCGCGGATATCAGCTTGGAAGGCTGATGCCTTACCACTTGGCGACTCCCGCGTGCGGTCGGTATTTTACCACGGAAAACAGAGGTGAATTTCTCTAAAAGAGCCTTTATTCCCGAGAAGGCTGATGCATAATATAAAGGCACTTATGAGGCAAACTCCTACAAATGAGTGAATCCAAACCGCTGCAGCGATCGGAATAAAAGCCGGATCGTTGCAGCGGCGTCTATAAGGAGGAGGCTACCGTCATATGACGGCTACGAATTAGGCTTCACCCTCCTGGAATTACTTATTTGGCCTTGATCGTAATCGCTTTCGGTTTGACCTCTTCCGCTTTCGGCAAAGTAACGGTCAGAACGCCATTCTCGAATTCAGCGGTGGCTTGATCTGACATCACGCTGACCGGAAGCGAGATCGAGCGTTCAAAGGAACCAAATTGATGCTCCCGGATGTGCCAGGCTTGTTCTTTATTTTCCTCTTCCTGTTTCACTTCGCCTCGGATCGTCAGCACATCGCCTGTAACGCTGATTTGTACCTGATCCGGCCGGAAACCGGGCACTACCGCTTTCACTACAACATCATCCTTGGTCTGGTACATATCAATTGGCAGGGAAGACCACGAAGAACCGCCATTCCTTAGAAGGGAGAAGGGACGCGTGAACGCGTCGTCAAAAAGGCGATCCATCGCATCGCGCAGAGTCACAACATCAGAAGTAGGTTGCCAACGAGTTAGGTTTGACATAGTCAACATCTCCTTTCAAAAGATATAGGGTTTTTTACAGCCCCATATATAAAATGATTTTGTTAAAAAACCGTATACGCTCTATAAAAATTCCACTAGAATTTTTAGTTAGAAACTCCTTCTACTGCTTCAACTCCCAAGTGATCAAATTATCCGTCATTGATTAAGCCAAGCCGGGCGGGCACAGCCGCCATACGATTGCAAAAATCATTGGGTGACTCATCCAGGAAAATTCATACTTGAATGGAGAGACGAGTTGTTTCCCATTGCAAACTCGAGAGGACTTGGGCTGCTTTAAATAAAACAACCGCCAGAGCTCACTTCTTGCCCTGGCGGTTACTCGGATTTCGAAATAGAACGACTATTGGGGATCGATGACCAGCTTGATGGCGGTCCGCACCTTGTCATCAATGGTCACATCGGCAAACTCCGGGGTGCAGGCAACGTCAATACCGTCGAGCTTCAGGTAACCGGTAGCCAGCACGAGGGCTTTCATCGCCTGGTTGACTGCTCCGGCTCCGATGGCCTGGACTTCCGCGTGTTTGTGTTCGCGGATCACACCGGCGATTGCTCCCGCAACTGCAGATGTGCGCGAAGTGGCGGAAACCTTGATCATGTTTGCGGCGGAATTGTGTGAATGCGGAACAGAGAATTTTGTGTCCATGGTATCTCCTAGTAATGATGGTTGATTGAATGTTGGTTCAAGTTGTAGGTCTAATGTACTTCAAGGGGAGCAGAATGTATGTCAGGGATTTATGACTTTTGTATGGGGATTTTCCCTAATACGCGATACCGTATAAACCAATGCCCTTATTAATGGCGAGAACCGCGGACGCCGACCGCGGTTCTCTGACCTAAAGGAGAAGAAGAGAAATCACCTGCTCCAAATTTAACACAATGGCGCTGAACGTGCTTGACTTCATGCCTATGATTGCCCCACGATTGCCCCGCACGACACGAAATTTAGGGTTGGCGCGCTGGAAATCTCACTTGGGAAGCACAAGAATGTCCTGAACCAGGGAAACATTCACATCCAACGGAAATGAATTGTCCGGTGAATTCATAACAAATTTATGCTTCGTTAGAACTTTTTTTTGGAGACTCTGACGCTTCGATAAGCTCCTTCGGGGTTGCAGCACCACAGGCAGGACAGGCATAGTGCTGTTCCGCCGGCACATAGGAACGGCCACAATACGGGCAATCAATGGAACGCGGTGCCACAGGTACTTCCACTTCTTTCACAACCTCACGGGTTACCTCGCGAGTGCGCCCAGGTCCGCCGAGGGTGATGATGGGACCAATCGGCGGAATACCAAATCCACCTCCCGAAGCAGAGGTGGGCGTTTGCGTTCGCATTCTCCCACGCCGGGAGGATTTCTGATTCGATGAAGAAGATTCTGGCATTTTTCCACCTGAGGCAAGCACCACGAACAAAACGGCGATGATCACCACAGCAGCAAATGTCATGAAAACGATAATTGCCGTCAAACGCAAGGCACGGGGAACGTTGTAGAGTTCATAACCATAGCTGAATAGAAACACGCCACCCACATAGAATGGAGCCAGTAACCCGATTAGAATGAATCCTGTCGGCTGTTCCAGACGATGCTGGATCCAGGTCATATAGGCGACGAGAACGATCACGCCAAGGCAAGCGAGTGCGATGAACCCGCCAGGGATCAGAATATGCAATGGCTTACCAGGCAGGGATTCATCCTGATCATAGGCGACTACTTCCTGGGTTTTGGCGGTGACTTGCCTGGCGCGATATTGGGAGTCGGGCATAAGATACCTTTCGTTTCGCTGTCTAGAGCGCGATGGCCTGTCGCTCTACAGTATATCTACGCATTTACCAGGCAAACGCCTCAGGGGACTCCCCTTTGGGCCCGGGCCAGATCGCATTCAGCTTGTCCATTGACTCCTGGCCCAGCTTGATCTCAAGAGCGCGCAGACTCTCCGTCAGCTGATCCATGGTGCGCGGACCAATGATCGGCGCAGTGACAACTGGATTCGCGATCAGCCAAGCCAGCGCGACATCGGCAGGCTTCTCTCCAAGCTCCTCACAGAACTTTTCATATTGACTGATCTGCTCCCGATACTTTTCCATTTCCTTGGCAACACCCTCCTCTGCCCGCCGGCCACTCTGTTCCTTGCCTAAGGCGCCCGCCAGCAATCCACTCGCCAGCGGACTCCAGGGAATGACCCCCAGTCCGTAATCACGGCAGGCGGGAAGCACGTCCATCTCGACCGTGCGCACTTTGAGGTTATAGAGACATTGCTCGCTGACCAATCCCAAGAAGTGACGGGATTTGGCAATCTCATTCGCTTTAGCGATATGCCAGCCGGCAAAATTGGAAGAACCTACATACAGGATCTTTCCCTGCTGGACAAGGACTTCCATGGCCTGCCAAATTTCTTCCCACGGTGTGAGGCGATCAATATGGTGCATCTGGTAGAGATCGATATGATCGGTCTGCAAGCGCTTGAGCGATCCCTCCACGGCCTGGCGGATGTTCAATGCAGAGAGACGTGACTGGTTGGGCCATTCGCCCATGCGACCGAACACCTTTGTGGCAAGCACAGTTTTCTCCCTCCGTCCGCCGCCCTGTGCAAACCAGCGACCGATGATTTGCTCGGTCCAGCCTTCCCCCATTTTCCAGCCGTAGGTGTTGGCTGTATCGAAAAAATTGATGCCCAACTCGTGGGCCTTATCCATGATGGCGAATGAATCTTCCTCAGTCGTCTTGGGACCGAAATTCATTGTACCTAAACAAAGACGTGATACCTTCAGGCCGGTACGTCCTAATTGTGTGTATTCCATATATCCTCCAAAAGATTTTAATTTCATGACCTCCCCGCACTCTCCCGCGCCAACCAACCCAGGCGGTATGTAACTGGCGCAGGCGGGGCAACGAAGTAAGTTGCCCAGGATGGCATCTATTTGTTAAACGGATTGTTGCTATATTGTGCACGCTTCAAGTTCGCTCAACGCGAAATTCTAGTTGCTTAGATCGGTCACAGTTTCATCCATCTGCTTGAGAATCAAGGGGACTTGCCCATCGGTTAGGTCGGGATGACGGATGGTATCAAACATGTCGCCGAACGCGTCCCCGAGCATAGTGCGGACCACATGCCATGATCCAAGCTGCGGAGGCAGCTTCCCCTCAGGCAGCAGTTTCACAGCCTCTGCCCACTGCGGATGATCCGTTGCGTAATCGGCAAGCATAGTCACAGTCGAGGTGCGGAGCGGCAAGAGACCGGTACTCTTGACCCAGTCCGCTTGCCTCTCGGGAGCTAACATCCAACGCATGAACAGCCACGAAGCGAGCTGGGTAACATCGTCCGATGGAAACATTACGTAGGAGGAACCGTAGATCACGAATGCCCTACCTTCGTCGCCGGGGAAAGGAATCACGGTCCATTCATCCTGGCTACCGGAGGTGAAAAAGGCACGCGATTGGTCAGGGAGTTCCTCCAGGCTGGCGGTGGCAAAGAGAGCCTGGCGCATCGCAAAGCGATCATAGACCGAAAGATCCGCAGAGGGAACCCAGGCACAATTCTTCTGCTGTAAGACCTTCACAAACCGGAAGGCATTGATATTGGCGGGCGTCAGGAAACGATAGCTTTGCTCTTCCTGGGCACTGCCGCCAAAGGCCAACATCCAGGAAAGCGGTGTCATGGGGTTGGTATCAATCAGCCAACCGCCCAGGGCGTTGTTGTTAGGATCGCCATCCGCCGCGAGCGCTTTGTTCGCCCCACATGCCTGTTGCTCAAATTCGACAGAAGTGGCAGGCGGAGAAAGAAAACCAAGCTCTCGTGCCCAGCTCTGATTGTAAAGCAGGAAACGAGCCGTGCGTTGTGCGGGTACGCCAAAGCGTTTTCCATCGACGTTATCTTGATCCCAAATCGCAGGGGGAAAATCCAAAATATCCGCCGCGCTGAAGCCGTAAAGCGGATCATTCACATAGACGTTCAGATCGACAACGTGATCGCCCCATCCAAAGGCATGCTCCGGCAGGGCGATCACAACATTGGGATTGGTGTTCTCTTCGAGCGCAGCGGTGGTCTGCGCAAATAACTCGGCAAAATTGGATTTCCCTTCGGCATGGACGACAATCCCCCACTCATTTTCAGTGTTGAACCTTGCAATCTGTGCCTCGAATAGACCCGCCTGCGCTCCAAACCAGGGGTGCCAAACGCTGACCTGCGCACCATGCAGCATCTCCTTATCGATCTTCAAGCTGCTTACAGCCGGAAGAGGCGTATTCTGCTCTGTTGGCGTTTCCGTCACTTCCGGACGTGGCGTGGACGTCGCTATATTCGGAGTGGCAGAATTTATACAGGCGACAATTGTAAAAACAAAGAGTACGAATGCCGGCCAGAGTTTCCGCGGGAAGGTCATGCTAGTAGGTCACCATCGGTATGGGCGTGAAGATTAAAAAGAAGATAAAAAGAACGAAAAAACCAAGTGCACGGCGTTTGGCATCCAGCTCGGTAATGTCGTCGAGGGGCTGCGTGCGGACGTTGCCAAGCCAGAACAGGATGAACACCCATAACAACCAACTCAAGTTGAATGACGTGAGTGAGAGGGTCAAAAAGACGGGCAGGAAGATTAATGCAATCAGCACGCCCATGGCGATCGGGAAGATACGGCGCGCTTTTTCGCCGAACAGGCCATACGCCACGTGCCCGCCATCGAGCGTGCCAACCGGGACAAGATTAAGGGCGGTCACGAGCAAGCCTGCCCAGCCTGCCAGCGCCACGGAATGCAGCTGCACATCCAGTCCGCCGAAAGGAATCGGGTGCCCGGTGAGAAAATAGCGGATCCAATAGGCGACAGGCGAAAGTCCTTCCATGCTGACCGGCTCAGGCAGCAGTTTGTTGTACATCACATATTTGGCGAACAAATAGAACAGGGAATTCCCTTCCAGCATACCGGTGGCTCCGGTAGCGGGACCTCCCACCGGGCCGAGATGGGACAGCCACAAGCCAAGAAACAACACGGGGACGGTAACGACTAATCCTGCCAGTGGGCCGGCAACACCCACATCGAACAGCACTCGTTTATTCTTTGGGATGCCGCGCATCATGATAAATGCGCCCAGAGTTCCCAGCGGACTGAGGAATGGCGCCGGGATAAAGTAGGGCAACGTCGCCGGGACCTTGTAATAGCGGCACGCAACATAGTGTCCCATTTCATGAGTAAATAGGATCCCGAGCATCGCAGCCGCAAAGGGCCAGCCTTCCCAGATGTGTTCAAAAAGATACAACCAGGGAAACGAGCCATTTGCCGGCATGGCCGAGGCGGGAATATCCACTCCCGTCAGCATGACACCCAGTACCGTGATTACGAACAGGATCACATTGATCCAAACTCGCGGCGCCCGCCCAGGAACGACGAGCGTGGGAACCAGCAGGATCGTCTGCTTCTCACGGTCCTTTCGGAAGAGCGGCATTAGGCCGTAGGGCCGCACCGCCTCTGTCAACTGATCGTAGGCGGCGACGGTATCTCCATTCATTAAACGACCACGGTAGCGGGCGATCAAGTCCTTACCGTTCCCGGCGGTGACGTCTTCGATGCGAAAGACCCGGGAAACATGATTGGTTAATACTTCTATTTCAGGAAAAGGCATTGTTCACCTATCGAAAGGACAATGGACCATTGCCATGGTTGATTGTCCGTCATCTTCCGTCAGAACGAGGCGAGAGTGGATGGGAGTCGAACCCACCGCGGCCCGCAACGCGACCCGCCACAGGTTTTGAAGACCAGGAAGCCCACCGGGACCTAACCACTCCCATGTGCAAGGATAATCGATGGAAGAAGCCTTTGCAAGCCACATTCCTGCCCTATTTAAATCCAGAGGCTCTCTGCCGAGAGCATTGATCTTTTGACATGGGAACACCGTGATAGAGGATATAGCCACACATCGGAGAATTTCCTGGCTTGGCGCGCCAGAAATCTCCCCTGCGCTGTCTGTAGTAATCTACAAAATATTGTCTTTTTGCTCTAACTCCGCAGCCAAAGGTTGCGAATTAGAAAACTATCATTGCCCACCACGCGTAGATGAGCATCAACAGCGCAAACATGTACAGGCTGAGTCGCTCCCGCTCGCTTGCCTGCTGATAACTCACGCGCCAGTATTTGAC
>JBKPQD010000125.1:0-5308 GCA_046733915.1 Chloroflexota bacterium | reverse complement strand
GGCGCGATCATCATCAAGTCTGCCAGTTCGTCGATCACGATGACCAGGAAGGGCAGTTTCTTCTGGCCCTGTAGTTTCATCTTGGCGTTGTAGTCGCTGATATTGCGTGAGCCGACCTGTGCGAACATGTGATAACGCTTATCCATTTCGCGCGTCATCCATTGCAGTGCGCCAATGACCCGATCGATTTCCACCACCACCGGCGACAGCAAATGCGGCACACCGTTATACCCTGTCAGTTCTACGCGCTTGGGATCCACGAGGATGAGTCGCAAATCATCGGGCGTGTTGAACATCAGAAAGCTGGTCAGGATGGAATTGACACATACCGATTTACCGGAACCCGTCGTGCCGGCGATCAGCAGGTGCGGCATGGTATCCAGAGAACTCGTGATGGGGTGGCCGGTCACATCCCGACCGAGCGCAAACCGCAAAGGATTTTTATTGCGCTGGAACGCGTCGCTTTCCAAAATATCACGCAGGGCGACGAGAGTCATTTCGTCATTCGGGACTTCGATGCCAACGTAGCTATGTCCCGGTACCGGCGCCTGGATGCGGATACGCGGCGCGGCGAGGGCAAGCGCAAGGTCGTCGGCGAGCGAAGAGATTTTGTTGACGCGCACCTTGGTCCGCCCGGTTCGAGTCTCGACGAAGAGTGGCTCCACGCCGAACTGCGTGATCGTCGGTCCGCGGTTGATCTCCACAACCTGCACCGGAGCGCCGAATGAGGCGAGCGTTTCTGCGATCAATCGGGAACGCTGTTGGATGAACTCTTCATTCATCGTCGGCGCGGTGCCCGAAACGAGGATTTGTTTGACACTCGGCAATTGCCATTGAATGATCGGCTCTGGCGGCCGGACCGTGGTGATGGGCTTGCCCAGAATCTCATGGGCAACCACAGGCTCGGGACGGTCCATGGGTGTATATCCATTGGAAGTCATTTCCGCGTTTTCCGGTGAGAAAGCCGGCACGGGTCGGGCCCTGGGCCGGGCAAGATTTTTACGTACCCAGGCGAGTACAGGCAAAATCCATTTGAACAAATCCTGAACGGAGCGATCCAGGATCATGGTGACGGTGAGGAGCAGCCATGCCAGTAACAATACAACGGTTCCCGCCGAGCCAAAGCTGTTGATCAGCGCCTTTTCGAAGAAAGCGCCGATAAACCCGCCGCCGACGCCATCAAAGGCTGCCCGGTCTGCCATGGCAGGTGTGGCGACGATGATATGCAACACTGCAAGGAGCCACAGAAACAATAAGATGAAACCGGTGGCGCGTTCGAGGGAAAGAGGCGGGAGTTTTTCGATGCGTCGCAGGATGAGCCACAATCCCATCACCACAAAACCGACCGGCAGAACGTAAATCCCCCAGCCCAATATCTGGCTCATCAGGCGCATCATGCTGCCCGTCATGGCACTCTTTTGTGCCGAGAGCAGGACTAGCCCGGTCAACAGGCCGACCACCGCCATGACCGCGCCGACCACGTCCAGCTTGCGCTCGTCGGTGAGGGTGTCCCACCAGCGCAGGCGCGCCGCTTCCGGTGGGGGGAGAGAGGCCACTTTTTTCCTGGGCGCAGCCTTATCCCTGCCGCGGGCGGGCGCCACAGCCTTAGTCGCAGATTTTCCGCTCGATTTCACTGGAGAGGGCGTCTTAAGTGGCATGATTTTAAAGTATAGCACAAATGGTCTGTTTTTCTGGTAGCCCGGTTTCTCATCGGCGTGAGACATTCTGTAAGGTAAAATTACGAGACTATGTTCTTAAGGACTTAACTTTGTTCGAAATCCTTTTTCTCGGAACGTCCGCTTCCGCACCCTCTGCCAAGCGCGGACTCTCTGCCCAGATTGTTAAACATGATGAATACCGGTTTTTAGTGGATTGCGGCGAAGGCACACAGCGTCAGATCCTGCAGTCGGGCACCGGCTTTAAGAATCTAAACCACATTTTGCTGACGCACGGTCACCTCGATCATATTCTTGGGCTGGGTGGATTGATGTCCACATTCATGCGCTGGGAGGCGATCGAGGAGCTGGATATTTTTGCGGGCCGTTCCACCCTTGACCGCGTCCATGACCTGTTGTATGGCGTGGTTCTGCGCGGTAATGATGCGCCGATGCCGCTGCGCCTGAATGAGATCAAACCGGGGTTATTTTTTGAAACCAATGATTTCACGATTACCGCATTTTCCGTCACCCACCGCGGCCCGGATTGTCTGGGATATGTGTTCGAGGGCAAAGCCCGCCATCCGTTTTTAGCGGATAAAGCGAACGAGCTCGGTGTCCCGTTCGGACCCGAGCGGCGTGATTTAGTGGAAGGCAGGGAAATCACGCTGCCCGATGGGCGCCGCATCCAACCAGCCGATGTGCTGGGTCCGCTGCAAAAGGGCGTGAAGCTGGTGGTGACGGGGGATGCCGGCCGAACCGACGAAATCTTCTCGGTCTGCAAGGATGCGGATGCGCTGGTGATCGAGTCGACCTATCTGGACGAAGAGGCAGAAATGGCGCGTCAGTTCTCGCACCTGACGGCGCGTCAGGCTGCGGAGCTGGCGATCAAGGCAAATGTCAAGAAGCTGATCATCACCCATATTTCGCGCCGGTATCGTGAGAAGGACGTGTTAAAGGAAGCCCAGGCGATTTTCCCCAACACGGTCGTCGCCCGGGATTTTGATTCGTTTCAGATTAAGCGGGAAGAATAACTTAAAAATTTCCTCGGAAGCTTTTGTGGCGAAGGACGCCCTCACAATGACAGCGTATCTTAAACCGCTTCGCTCGTCATAATAAACAGGGGGGTCATCTCAAAGCTTTCGAACTTCGGGCGCAAACGATCTGTGTTGTAAAAACGTTCCACATTCACGGTTTTCTTCGTGCTGGTGACGATATCCACAGGAATGTTGTCGTAGCGTCCATTTTTCAAAACAACCAAGCGCCCATGGATTTTCTTTAAGACAAGATCGAGCGCCAGATTGCCGTATGCCATGGGAACGATCGAATCGATCGCATCCGGGTCGCCACAGCGCACCAGATACCCGAGTTTTTGGTTGACCGTGTCCACCGGACGACCGTTGTTATATTTGGCAGTAAAGTCTTTGAGACTTTCCGAAACCAGGTCACCAACACCGCCTAACTTTGCATGCCCAAAGGCATCGGTGGTCATATCCTGGAATACCATTTCCCCACCCTCGAACATCGCGCCTTCAGAGACAATCACCACCGAATAATGGCTGGGATTAAGCCGCCGGTCTGCCATTAGCAGCTCCGCTAGCTTTTCGATGTTGAACTTATACTCCGGGATAACGCAGCGATGTGAGGCACCTGCCATAGTAGGCAGCATGGCAGTAAACCCGGCATAGCGACCGAAGACTTCCAGGACCATCAAGCGCTCGTGCGAACCTGCGACGGTGCGCAGGCTGTTCGCCAGCTCGATCGTGCGTGTGACACAGGTACTGAACCCGATGCAATAATCCGTGCCCGGCACATCGTTATCCATCGTCTTGGGAATGGCAACTACTTTTACTCCCTCCTGATACATGCGGACACCATAACTTAGCGTGTCATCGCCTCCGATGGGAATCAATGTATCAATGCCCAGGAAATCCAAGTTTTTGAGCACTTCCTCCGTGACATCGTTGACCTCTTTATTGTATCGGTCCTGCAGATGTGGCGGAACCCGCTCCAATTTTACCTTCGCCGGATTCGTGCGCGAGGTATGCAGGAATGTGCCGCCGGTGCGCCCGGCCCGGTTCACCGTTTCCTCGTTCAAAAATTGAAAATTATTGCTGTTGTCCGCATCCTTCTCGCGGATCATATCGATCAACCCTGCCCAGCCGCGTCGAATGCCGATCACTTGGTAACCCTCGCGCGTGGCGCGAATCGTTACAGCACGGATCGCTGGGTTCAATCCGGGGACGTCTCCGCCACCCGTTAATATACCAATTACACCTTTTTTGGCTGTTGCCATCACTGCCTCCATCTAAGACGATTCAATGGGGTTTATTGTACAACGTTCTATAAAAACAGCGAATGGAGATTCCACTCGCTGTCTGGTAAAGACTAACCGCTCGCGCGTCGTCTGCGCTCCACGCGGATCAATTTATATCATCGTCGGTTCTTCGTACACTCCCAGCACTTCCTTCATTACCTGGATGATTTCTCCCAGCGTTGCATAGGCATGAACACATTCCATCACATAGGGCATTGTGTTCTCTGTCCCTTCCAACGCCACGCGCAGACGATCAAGCGTTTGCCCGACGTGCCCATTATCGCGGGTATTGCGAAGCTCCCGTAGACGATTCACCTGCCGGTCATATCCCTTGGGATCCATTTCGAGGATAGGAATCGCGAGCGGCTTCTTTTCGGCATAGGCATTGACGCCGACGATCTTGCGGATGCCCAGATCGATCTCGCGCTGATAGCGATAGGCGGCATCGGCGATCTCGCTTTGGAAGAATCCCTTTTCGATAGCAGGGATCACGCCACCTAATTCCTCCACACGCCGGAAATAATCATATGTCTGCTGTTCCATACGATCGGTCTGCGCCTCGACGAAGAAGCTGCCTCCAAGAGGATCCACGGTATTCGTCACCCCCGATTCTTCGGCAATGATCTGCTGTGTGCGCAGAGCGATCGTCACAGCATGCTCGGAGGGCAGAGCCAGCGCTTCGTCCAGTGAATTGGTATGCAGGCTTTGCGTGCCGCCGAGAACGGCAGCAAGCGCCTGGATGGCCACGCGCACAACGTTGTTCTCCGGCTGTTGGGCGGTAAGACTGACTCCGGCGGTCTGCGTATGGAAGCGTAGCAACCAGGAACGCGGATTCTTTGCCTGGAACGTCTCGCGCATCTCACGCGCCCAAATGCGACGAGCGGCACGATACTTGGCGATCTCTTCGAAGAAGTCATTGTGAGCGTTGAAGAAGAACGAAAGGCGCGGGGCGAAGTCATCCACGTCCATACCGCGAGCGATGCCCCAACGGACGTACTCCAGCCCATCGCCCAAAGTAAATGCCAACTCCTGGGCGGCGGTGGAACCGGCTTCCCGAATATGGTAACCGCTGATCGAGATGGTGTTCCACTGTGGCACCTTCTGAGAGCCGAATTCCATCGTGTCCACTACCAGCCGCATGGATGGTTCCGGTGGGAAGATGTATTCCTTCTGGGCTATAAACTCTTTGAGGATATCATTTTGAATCGTGCCGCGCAGCTGGTCGGGGCGGATGCCTTTGTTCTCCGCTGCGGCGATGTACATTGCCCAGACGATCGCGGCCGGTGAATTGATGGTCATGCTCGTGGAAACTTTATCGAGCGGAATGCCGTCGAGC
>JBKPQD010000124.1:0-3819 GCA_046733915.1 Chloroflexota bacterium | reverse complement strand
CTTTGGAAACGCGTTCGGCGCGTATGCCACCGCGTATGCCCTGACCGGCGGCACCCTGCCTATCGTCACGATCCAGATCGGAGCCCAGATCCGCGGCGATGTGCTTCACAATCCTGGCTTAGGATATGCTATGGCGATGGGGATGGTCTTTATTATGGCAATCTCGCTCGCCGGCTATTCCTGGCTGCAGAAACTCTCGGAAAGGTGGTTGCGATCATGAGCCGCTTACGCAGAATCCCCTGGTGGAGCTGGTTTTGGTTCATGCTGGGCGTTATGTATTTCATTCTGCCTTTGTATGCCACGCTGCAATTTTCTCTCAGCATGCAACGGGATCAGTTAAGTTTGCTTGCCTATGAAAAAGCCTTTGCAGACAAGGAATTCATTCAAACCTTTACGTATTCGAATCTACTTGCACTGGCGACGATCATTGCAAGCATTGTCCTGATCGTGCCTACGGCTTATTGGATTCGCTTACGCCTTCCGCAAGCGCGGCGTCTCACCGAATTCATTACGCTGATGCCGTTCGTTGTTCCCGCGATCATTCTCGTATTTGGTCTGATCCGGATCTACAGCGCGCCACTGACCGTTCCCTTTACCGATCAGCAATTGTTCCAGCCGCTCACCAATACTCATGTGGGCACCAACATTCTGATCGTTGCGGGCTATATGGTGCTCGCGATGCCCTACATGTACCGCTCGGTAGATACTGGCATGCGGACCGTCGACGTGCGGACGTTGACCGAAGCAGCACAAAGCCTGGGTGCGAGCTGGTTCACCATTATCTCGCGCGTTATCCTCCCGAATATTCGTGCCTCGCTCCTGAGCGGCGCGTTGCTCACCTTTGCGATCGTTGTCGGGGAAGTGACGCTCGCCTCCTTTTTGGGAGTCAGTGCTTTTGGTCCTTATCTCTTTTTGCTGGGGCAGCACAAAGCCTATGAACCCGCTGCACTTTCCTTTGTCAGTTTTCTGCTAACCTGGATGGCAATGGGGCTCATCCAACTGTTCACGGGCGGTCAGGGCCAGGCGGCAGGCGCGCACTAATCCATTCTAGCGAGAATCATCATGGCATACCTAACTCTCTCAAACATTTCCAAAAAATTCGGGGATTCCTACGCGGTCGAAGATTTCAACCTGGATATCGCCAAAGGTGAGTTTGTTTCCTTCCTGGGGCCCTCCGGTTGTGGAAAGACAACCACGTTGCGCATGATCGCGGGTTTTGAAATTCCAAGTTCTGGCAAGATCACGCTGGGCGGCAACGATATTACGGACAAGGCTCCCAACCAGCGCAATGTAGGCATGATCTTTCAGGCATATGCCTTGTTCCCGAACATGACTGTGGCACAGAATATTGGCTTTGGGTTGCGCATCCACAAGGAGCCGGAAGCAGCGGTCAAAGAACGCGTGGACGAGATGATCAATTTGATAAATCTGCAAAAACACGCCACCAAGTATCCGTTCCAGCTTTCGGGCGGACAGCAACAGCGCGTGGCCTTGGCACGGGCGCTGGCAAATCGTCCGCAGGTGCTGTTGCTCGACGAACCGCTCTCCGCGCTGGACGCAAAGATCCGCGTGTCGTTGCGGTCGGAGATTCGCGCCATCCAAAAGCGACTGGGGATCACGGCGGTCTTCGTCACGCATGACCAGGAGGAAGCCCTTTCCATTTCGGATCGAATCGTAGTCATGAACGAAGGTCATATCGAGCAGGTGGGCACGCCGTTCGAGATTTACAATTTCCCCCTGACGCCGTTTGTAGCTAACTTTGTCGGTTCACTGAATACGGCGCCCGCGGAAGTCGTTGACCCGGCAAAGGGATTGCTCAGCATGGATGGCATACAATTCCTCTCTGCAGCAAAAATGAACGGTTTGAAAGCCGGAGATAAAGTCCGTATGGCCATCCGCCCCGAGCGATTCAGTTTTGCTTCTGAAGTTAAGAAGCCAAATATCGTGGACGCGCGCATTGAAAATATTACCTTCTTGGGCTCGGTGGTAAGGCTTAATATTTTGATTGGAAACCAAAAGTTCAACATGGATACGTTCAACTATCCATCTCTCGAGCTTCCTAAGATTGGTGTTACGGAACAGGTCACATGTTCCAAGGAAGCCGTGTTGATTCTGGATTCTGCGGAAAAGTAGTCGAGTAGACAGGTAAACAGGTGGATACGTGTATACTTGTTTACCTGTCTATTTTTAATTCGAGGTGCTCGCGATGTCTGTGATTGAAGAAGCCCTAACAAAAATCCCAGATTGGAAAGACAAGAATGTTTCGATCACGCCTCTTTCTGGTGGCTTGACCAATTCCAACTTCAAAGTGGACGTGAATGGATCTCCATACTTTGTCCGTGTGCCTGGCGCGAGCACGGAATTACTGGCGGTCAACCGCGAAAACGAATATTACAATTCCAATGCCGCGCACGAAGCTGGCGTGGGACCGAAAGTACTTTATTACCTCCCTGAGCATTGCGTGATGGTGTTGGAATTTCTGAACGGACAGACGATGTCTAAGGAGACGTTGAACCAGCCTGGGATGCCGACCCGTATGGCGCAGACGATCAAAAAACTGCACGCCGGTCCGCGCTTTCTGACGGACTTCAACATGTTCCGTCTCACGGAATATTACCTGCAAATCTGCAGCGAACAGGATATCAAAATCCCGGATGGCTACCTGGAAAGATTGCCGACGATTGCAACGATTGAGCAAGCCATGTCGGTACATCCATTGACCACTGTACCATGCAATAATGACTTGCTTGCCGAGAATTACATTGACGATGGTAATCGTCTATGGTTGATTGACTACGAATACAGCGGCAATAACGATCCCACCTTTGAGTTGGGCAACACCTGCCAGGAGATGCAGTTCAACCATGCGCAGATTGCCGAAGTCTGTGCCGCCTATTTTGGTGACGCCACAGTCGATAAAATTGCGCGCATGAAATTGAATATGATCATGTCGGATGTCGGCTGGGGATTGTGGGCCGCCATCCAGGCAAAGATTTCCACCATCGAATTCGACTTTTGGGGCTGGGCGATCGAGCGCTGGGGTAGGGCCGTAGAGAAGATGGATTCGAAGGAGTTCGAGGGTTGGTTGAAGGATGTACAGGGATAGGTAGCCAGGTAAACACGAAGACATGTAAACAGGTACACAAGGAGCGATAGGTGAGTGAGAAGAAACATCTGTATCAATCGCCGGGCGAAAAAGGAAAACGCGGGTTCGAGGACTTGGAATGTTATCAATTGGCTCTCGAAGTGATGGCGAGAGTACATGAGTTTTCCAAAAAGCTGCCCTCCGACGAGAAGTACGATCTATATGCTCAGATTCGACGTTCTTCAAAAAGCGTCACTGGAAATATTGCGGAAGCTTACGGTCGATATCACTACCTTGATAGCTTGCATTATTACTCGATTGCACGCGGTGAACTGAATGAAACACTCTCACGCTTAATAGAGGCAAAAGTACTTGAATACATTGCTCAACCTGATTTTGAGGTGCTTTACAAGTTGATTCGACAAGCAGAACAAACTTTGAATGGTTATATGAGTTACGTTCGACGTCAGCGTACTGGCTCACAAGAATACGGTGATAGGAAAATTCACGAGGATCAAGCAGAGTATGCTTTACCAATATCAGACGATGAAAATGAGGATGGATAAGTAAAAGCATCCTACGTGTATACTTATCTACTTGTTTACCTATATACCTCAATAGGAGAAGAATGAAGGATTCAGCAGAAATTGTCGTGATCGGCGGGGGAATTTATGGTGTAAACATTGCCTATCATCCTGTCTCTTATACACATCTGACGCTGCCGACGATTACTT
>JBKPQD010000123.1:0-5733 GCA_046733915.1 Chloroflexota bacterium | reverse complement strand
AAAAATATGGAGGGTACTCATTGGGTGTTGCATCGGAGCGCCATCAACGGCGTAAAACAAAGCGGCTCACGGACGATCCGTGAGCCAACCTGGTACTTCCAAAGCAAACTACTGGTATCCTACAACCGCAAGGATAACATGAGCAGGGTAGGGTGTCAATGAAAAAAAATATAGGAATCAAGTAGGAATTTAGTAATGCTATAATCTTTTTGTTGCAGTACCAACTGGGTTAGAGAGAACGCTCTGGAGGAAATTAAATGGCAGACCAAGCACAACTTGTCTGGTACGATCCCGACTGGCAGAGGCAAGCCCATGCCTGGATTCGTTCACAAACAGAGAGAAAGTCCATTCTTCTGACCGGTGAGATCGAGCAGCCGCATGCCTACGCCTGGTCCACAGTGATGCGCGTTTCCTCTAGCAACGGAATGCTATTCTTTAAAGCGACGGCCGGCGAAACGATCTACGAAATCGCTCTGACGGAAAAACTGGCGGCTTGGTTTCCCGAATGCATGCCGGAACTTATCGCTGTGGATACAGTTCGCGGCTGGATGCTGATGCGCGACGGCGGCGAACAATTGCGCGCCCTCATCCGCCCGACCCAGGATGTCAAGCCATGGGGACCGGTGATCAATCAGTATGCGGACCTACAAATTGGGCTCGCACAACACGTTCCTGAAATTCTAGCGTTGGGGATTCCTGACTATCGGCTTTCCGCATTGCCGAATCATTATGCCCAACTGCTCGCCGATCCATCCAGCTTGCTGATCGATCAGGAGAAAGGGTTGAATTCCAAGGAATACGAGCAAGTGCAAAATCTGACGGAACGCTTCCAGGCAATTTGCCTCGAGCTGGATTCATACGGCATCCCCGCCTCGCTCAACCATGGCGATTTCCACGACGGCAATGTTTTGATCAAAGATGGACGCATTACCTTCTTCGATTGGGGCGATGCTAATGTGACGCACCCATTCATGTCACTGCGCACGTTTTTTGTCAGTATGGAAATTGCCCTCCAGTTGGACGATTATGCACCTCCTACTCCCGAAATGATCCAATTGCTGGATCGCTATCTTGAACGTTGGGAAGCCTTTGCGAGTAAAGAACGCCTGTTGGCCGCGTATAACCTTTCACGCCCCGTTGCATCCATTGTCAAGGCACTGAGCTGGCACCAAACGATCTCACAATTGGATGGCTCGCTGCGCGATAAATATTCCTGGATTCTTCCCGAACTCTGGCGAGAATTTATGATCTACGAAAAAATGCTCACGGAGTAAGTACATTTCCTGATATGACGAAACCTAA
Organism: Chloroflexota bacterium; assembly: GCA_046733915.1. Lineage (GTDB taxonomy): Bacteria > Chloroflexota > Anaerolineae > Anaerolineales > Villigracilaceae > Defluviilinea. The sequence continues at coordinate 4,431 of JBKPQD010000123.1, read as the reverse complement.
TCCACTTCGTTTATCCCCTTATGTCCATTGATCTTCAGCCGCTGCTGAACAGTCCATTGCTCTTACGCTTCATCTCTGCCCTAGCGCGGACACTTCCGCCTCAGCTTGGGTACCCGCTCTGTGATCGGATTGGAAGCTGGGTGGCAACGCGACGTGAGACACAGCTTATCCAGGCAGTACGAATCAATCAATGGGTAGCCCGGGGGGCGAGACTAACCAACGCCGAGCTGGATACTGCGGTTCGGGAAACCCTGCAAAACAACGCCCGCGATATTTATACCCTTTACCATTATCTGGACCGCCCTGCTGCAATGCATGAAATGATCCACTTCAGCGCAGGGGCATGCGAGATCCTCCAGCGCCCTGAATTTGCAGACCGCGGATTGATCGTTCTCGGACTGCATCTCAGCAACTTCGACTTTATCCTGCGGTTCATCATCACAGAATTGAGATTCAAATCCATGGTACTGACGCTTCCCCATCCACAGGGCGGGCGGCTCGTGGAATACCAGATGCGAAAAGAGATCGGGATGAACATCGTCCCGGCATCGGTCGGCGCGTTGCGGGGTGCGATTAAACATCTTCAAAACGGTGGCACGCTTGTGACCGGGTTGGACCGGCCCGTCCCGAATCCACGGCAAAAGCCGATGTTCTTTGGGAGACCCGCCTGCCTGCCAATCCATTATATCGAGCTTGCCTCCCGGGCTGAGGTACCGATTGTCGTGATGGCGGCCATTCAACAAGCGGACGGGAAGTATCACGTCCTGCGCTCCGAATTCGTGGAAATGGACACGAGCATGGCAGCGATGCGAAATGCTGAACAGGTGTTAAAACAAGCAGAGCAGTTTATCCGCCAGGCGCCACAGCAGTGGAATGTCCCTTTGCCGGTTTGGCCGGATGCAGCGCCAGGGATTTAAAAACACAAAATAACTTCAATCAAGTGGATGGGTGTCAATTCTTCGCAGCCTTGCCTCACGACACTTGACTCCTGATCAGGATACGTACTCCACTCAATACCGGGATGTTGACAGGAGAATGATGAATGAAAACCATACATCAGCACACGCGAATTAATAACATTATTTTGGGTCCGTTGGAGAGACCGGCCCTGCAATGGCTTGCCGCTCATATGCCTGCCTGGGTTACACCCGATGTCTGTACGATCATCGGTGTTCTGGGTGCATTCTTGACCGCAGCCAGTTATGGATTGAGCAATATCAGTCCAACATTCCTCTGGCTGGCGTCGTTGGGATTCGTACTCAACTGGTTCGGCGACAGCCTGGATGGGACTCTGGCACGCTATCGCCGCATCGAACGCCCGCTCTATGGGTACTTCGTCGATCACACGACAGACATGATTTGCCAGCTCGTGATCGGTATCGGATTGGGGATCAGCCCTTATGTCAGCCTCGATGTGGCGCTACTGATGGTGCTTGCCTATGTGTTACTCTCTGGTCTTGTCTACCTGCGGACGTATGTGGCAGGAGAATTCAAAATCTCCTACGGCGGGCTCGGACCGACCGAAAGCCGGGTCGTCGCCGTCTTTCTCAATACCGCCATGTATTTCTTCGGCGTGCAGAAGCTCACGTTTTTTCAAGTTCCGGTCAGCATCTATGATGTTGCTATAGCAGGAATCGGTTTGCTCTTATTTTGCTTCTTTATCACGACTGCCGTTCAAGAGACGCGCCGGCTGGCAAAGTTGGGAAAGTAACCAAACCCATTGGGTAGCATTCGAAACAAGAGACTGGCTTGCACCAGTCTCGTTTGTCTTAGTTATTTGTTGCCTTCACGGTTTGGGTCTGGTAGCGTTTCAATCCGTTCCAGCCCACCAGCATCTTTTGTTCTTCATCGTATAGTCGCAGCGAGAGCGATTTGAGGCTGGCGCGTATCGTCAGCGGCTGGACATGAAAGAGTGGATTTTCATAATAGCATCTGGGCAGGTTGTAATTGGGGATTTTGGCACTCAAGTGGTGGATATGATGAAAACCGATGTTCCCACTAAACCATTGCAGGATGAGCGGCAGCTTATAAAAGGAGCTGCCCTGCAGTCCGGCCTTTACAAACTCCCAGCCTTCGTGATTATCCCAGTAGGTCGGGTCAAAGTTATGCTGGACATAAAAGAGCCAGATTCCAATCGTAGTGCTAATCATGAGGATGGGCAGCTGCACCATCAGATAGGTCTTCCACCCGATCAGCCAGCACATCGCCGCGATCGCAACCACGAGTGAAAAATTGGTCCACCAGACACTGGCGATCTCACGTCTTCCTGTAGCCGGGGGAATCCGTTGGGTGATGACGAAGACCAATAAGGGTCCGACCCCCAATAATGCAAATGGATTGCGCATGACGCGGTAGCCAGCCTTCTTCCACCACGGTGCAGCGAGATATTCCTTAACTGTCATCGTGTACACGTCGCCTGTGCCGCGCCGGTCGAGATCTCCGGCCGTGGCATGGTGGATGGCGTGATCGTGCTTCCAGCGATAATAGGGTGTGAAATTCAAAAAGGAACAGATTCTGCCAACAAAGTTATTGGCTTTCTGCGACTTGAAGAAGGAACCATGCCCGCAATCGTGGAAGATAATGAAGGTCCGCATCAGGAAGCCTGCCGCAAGAGGAGCCAGCGCAAGTGTGATCCAATAGGAGATATGGGTGCTCCATATCATCACGCCCCAGAGGATGAAATACGGGATCAGCGTATTTGCCACCTGCCAGAGACTGCGTCCCAGATGAGGCTTTGCATATTTGGCAACGATCGGCTGCCAGCGAAGCTGTTCCGCCGTCTCTGCTTCTTTTAAATTAGTATTCATGGTTTTGCCTTCCATTCTTGAGATGAAATTTTAATCCCCACTCTACGATGGTTGCCGAAGACCCGAATCTATAACAAACCGAACGAGTTCACAGCACGATAAGCCGTAAGTATACAGGAACTATCCAATTTGCGGATTAATATTCAGAAGGATTTTCTAAGCAATAGACATCCGCCGCGGCAACGGGTGTAAAAAACAGGAAGATACATCATTCTGGTTGGATGGGTATAAGTTTTAGTTTCGTTTATCGTGCTTCGTTCGAGAGTTATACTTATATCTTCCTTGCACGAAATCAGGTGATGTTGCAAGGGTTGTGTTCCAATAGATACTCAAGGTTTGCTCATGAGGTTAATCATGAATCACTTTGTCGAAATCCGCTCTTACAACCTCAAGCCCGGTACCCGTGAAGAGTTTCATCGTCTGTTTTTCGAAGCTGCGCTGCCATTGCTCCAGCGATGGAACGTGGATGTCGTCGCCAACGGTCCGTCGTTGCACGATGAGAATTCGTACTATTTGATCCGTCGCTTCGACAGCCTCGCTCACCGGGAGCAAAGGGAAGACGCTTTCTATGGAAGTGATGAGTGGCGGAACGGTCCACGTGAGGCAATCATCGCCTTGATCGAAGCCTATACTGATATTGTTATCCAGGTGGATGAGAATACGTTACAGGGATTGCGAAAATAGCGAAAGTGTTTCATTCAACAGCTGCTGTATTATTTATTTCGTTGCTTTCTACGTTTTCTCCCCGTCCGCATCAACTTTTCGATCCACGCCACGAACGGCTCGGCGGGTAAATAGTCCACAAGCGTCCAGGGTTGTAAACCGCGCGCCTTTAATACCGCGTTCGCCGCCTCGATACCGGTCATACACGCACGCTCTAAAAAGAATGACGGCGCCGGATGGCGCACCCAATCCCCGGCACAAAATAAATTGTTCCACGGTGTTTCAATACCGAGATATTTTTCCTTGGGTCCTACGGCAGGTAAAGTATGCGTCTCCGGGTTCCGTTGCAAGTGCTGCCCAATACGGTGTCCCTGCAGTTCGGGCCAGGCTTGGTGCACATCCTGAATCGCTTTTGCCAGCAGCACGGCGTCTGGCTGCGCCAGTGTCTCAGGTGGTCCATACACGTGGACTTCGAGGGCACTGCCATTTGTCTCGCGCGCCCAACGCCGGAATGCGTTATAGATTCGGTCGAGCCAAAAATAATTATGGATAATGAAATCGCCGGTGAAGATTCCTGCTTCGGCGGTCTTCTTCGGCTTGGTATCAAACCACAACCGGATCACCGCATTCGACAGCGTTCGCGGGAAAAACAACTGCTGCACAGCATTTCCAAAACTCGCAGCTAAAATCTTTTTTGCGTTATTGGGATCGGTCGCCAGGATGAGCGCTGTTGCCCAGGCTCATTCTTCGCCGTCGGGCGTGTCCCATGTGACCTGCCACGTATCCCCTTCTTTCGTAACCCGCTTCACGCGGCACCCGAGCTGGATGCTGCATCCGAGCTCCTTTGCCTTTGCTGCAAGCGGTTCACAGATGCTTGTGCCGCCATCCTCTGGCAAATAGGAGAACATCCACGCGTCGCGGCGCAGCAGGGTGTAAAAGCGCAGAAAGGCAATAAACCCTG
>JBKPQD010000122.1:0-7507 GCA_046733915.1 Chloroflexota bacterium | reverse complement strand
GCGACGGGTGAGCAGATTCTTGTAGAGGATGTCAGGAGTGACTCGCGCTTCCGTTTCATCGATGCTCTGCCCGAAACGCGCTCAGAAGTTGTTATCCCCCTGAAATTGAAAGATCAGATGCTGGGCGTCCTGGATGTCCAGAGCGATCAGGCACATGCGTTTCATCCCAATGACCTGCTGATTCTCGAAGCGCTCGCCGATACGATCACTCGGGCGGTCGAAGGCGCCCGTCTCTATAACGCGGTGCAGCGCCGCGCCGATCAGTTGACATTGATCGCGGAAGTGAGCAAGAGTGTCAGCAGCTCGCTCGAACTGCACACCTTGATGGAAAATGTTTCGAGCCTGATTCACAATCGTTTTGGGTATCCGTATGTGCACTTGTTCACGGTGCACCCAAACCGAAGGCTCATTGAATATCAAGCTGGCAGCGGCTCACGCAGTCAGGACTTGGCAGGCTACACCCTCTCCTTGGATGACGAGCAAGGCATCATTCCATGGGTCGCGCGCGAAGGAAAGACTGTCCTTGTGAACGATGTAAAACAGGATGAACAATATCGTGCTTCACCTTTGCCGCCGGAAGATACCAATTCGGAATTAGGTGTACCGTTGTTATATGACAACATTGTCGTCGGCGTGCTGGATATCCAGTCTGACAGGCTTAATGCCTTCACCGACGACGACCGCCTCATTTTTGAAGCCGTCGCCGACAACATTGCCACAGCGATCCATAACGCCGATCTCTATCATTCAGAGCAATGGCGGCGCCAGGTGGCCGACAGCCTGCGAGAAGTCGCCGGCTTGATCTCTGCCGATGCCAGCGTAGACGATGTGCTTGAAGCGATCCTGGCTGAGCTCGATCGGAATCTGCCTGTGGATGTTTCTGCCATCTGGTTAATGGAGGACGAAGAGCTTTATCTGGCTGCCTGTCACAACTGTGATGAAAACCTGCTCGAAGCCACATTGTACGCTTCGCCTGAGTATTACGACGGGCTAATGGATGCGCTTTATTCCGAGAATCCGATTATTCGCAAGCCGGTAGACCCGATCTGGATTACGGGCGCCACCGCGGGCTTTAATGCTGATTACTCCGGACTCGCGGTTCCGCTACACGTGGGAGATCAACACCTCGGAATCATTACGCTGGCACACAGCACACCGGGCCGGTATGGTCATGAAGCACAGGCGATGACCACCACCTTCGCCAGCTACGCTGCCGTGGCGATTGAGAATGCCCGCCTCTACGACTCCGCTCAGGAACAGGCATATGCCTCGGCAGCCTTGCTGCAGGTGGCACAGGCGATCGTCAGCCTCAGCGATCTGGATGAAATGCTCGGCACGATCATCCGTATTCTGCCGATCCTTGTCGGTGTGGAGCGAGCCGCCCTCTACCAATGGGACGCGGAGAAAGAGCTTTATCGTCCCTCACAGCAGTATGGTCTTAGTGAAAACGATGAACATGTCTTTTGGAACCGCTCTTTTTCGCCGGGTGAATTTGCGTTCCTCGACGCCTGTCGCGGTGCAACGGGCATGATGGCATGTGAGCTGCCCGATGCCGGTGGTTTGAATACCTGGCTTTCGATTGACCCCTCCCAGGATGTCAACCTGGGGAATCCGGGAGCGCTGTTGTATGCCGTACCCATCGCAGTCAAAAATGATTTATACGGCGTAATTCTGATCGAAGAATCCCAGGGCGGTTTACGGTTCCGTTCGCGTCGTCTTGAGATCATTACAGGTATTGCTCAACAAGCTGCGCTTGCAATCCAGAATGATCTGCTGCAAAAAGAGATGGTTATCCGCGAGCGCCTCGAGACCGAAGTCCAGTTGGCGCGCCAAATTCAGCAGACCTTCATCCCCGAAACGCTACCTCGTTTTGCCAACTGGGATTTAGCCGCCCGTTGGAAGACGGCTCGCCAGGTGGGCGGGGATTTCTACGATGTGTTCGAGCTTCCGAATAATCGTCTTGGACTCTTCATCGCGGACGTTGCCGATAAGGGCGTTCCCGCCGCCCTCTTCATGGCTCTCACACGGACCCTGGTCCACGCCGCCGTGTTGGAACACACCTCTCCTGCCGACGCGTTGTGTCGAGTCAATGAGTTGCTGCTGCCCGACACAAAACAGGGTATGTTCGTCACCGCTGTCTACGCCGTGCTCGATATGGAGAATCAGGAGCTGACGTACGTCAACGCCGGGCACAACCCTCCACTCTGGATCCGGTGCGACGGCGGTATAGAGCGCCTGACACGCACCGGTGTAGCCTTAGGCGCTTCTGAAGAGGCAAAATATAGCGAACGTGTCATTCACTTCGCTGTGGACGACAGCCTGTTGTTCTACACAGACGGTTTGACGGAATCTTTCGATGCGGATGGCGAATTCTTCGGCGAAGAACGTCTTACGCAAGCGATCCAGGCTCATCTCTGTTCCTCCGCCGCCGAACTATTGGACGTGGTCGAAGCGGCCCTGCTCAACTTCGTCAAAGATATGCCGCCCGCCGACGATTTGACGATGCTGGTGTTGAGGAGAAAGTAAGCTGTTTTTTTATGCCCGTCAAACTTTACAGATATTTTACAAACTCGCTATACCCACATAATTTCCATCATCCACAATCATCGTAACCAAAACAAAGGAGGCTTACGATGAAACTCTCTTTTAAGAAAACGATTTTCTTCGCGTTCGTTCTGGCGCTTGTGATGGCAAGTTCGCCCTTCATTCGCGCATCCGCGTCGAGCCAAAAGAATGCCATACCGCAAACCAAAATCAGTAATGAGCGGCTGGAAAAAATCTGGGCACGCCAGCTCCGCCGCTATGAACGTCTCGGACGGGCGGAGGAATTTAATATTCGCGTCCGGGGGTTGATTGACCGCGCAAAAGCCAACGGCAAGGATGTTTCTGCCGTGCAAGTGGCCTTAGACAGCTTCGCGGCGCAATGGAAACAGGCGAGACCCATCTACGAAGCTATGAAGGGCATTGTCAAATCGCATCCGGGATTTGACTCCAACGGCAAAGTGACGGATCCTGAAAATGCGAAACAAACTGTCCTCGAAATGCACGGTAAGCTCCAAGAAATCCACACTGTTTTGAACGGCAGAATTAAGGCACTGCGCGAAGCGATCAAAGCTTATCGCCAAGCGAATACACGCCCACAGCCCACATCTACACCCTAGGGTGCAGATGTGAGTACTATCATCCCCAACGGAGCGAAGAATTTCCGGTTCTCTTTAGGAGACCCTTCGTTCTGCTCCGGGTGACATCCTGCAGAGAAAAGTTTACACATCCTCCCAATCAGAAGTACAATCGCCTCTAAAACTCTCCTAGTGAGGCATTATGTACACATCTGAAGGCAAGAAAATCGTCTCCACTGAAAAAGCGCCCAAGGCTCTCGGTCCCTATTCGCAAGCCATTCGTATTGAAGGCTTGATCTTTACAGCCGGGCAGGTGGGGCTTGACCCGGCCACGATGGAACTGGTGGAGGGCGGCGTCGAAGGGCAGACCCACCAAGTGCTGACCAACCTCAAGCATGTGCTGGAATCCGCCGATTCCGGCTTGAATTTTGTGGTTAAAACAACGGTGTTCCTGCAGGATATGGGTGACTTTGCCAGGATGAATGCCATCTACGCCGAGTTTTTCCCCGAGAACCCTCCGGCACGCAGTACCGTCCAGGTTGCGGCGTTGCCTAAAGGAGCTCTGGTCGAGATCGAATGTACAGCCCTGATCAACCCGGCGCGCGGCGAATAATTTCGAATCACGAAAACAAATTTTGAACGAGCTTATCCTCCTCGTCGATGACGAACCATCCATTATTCAGCTCGCGCGCCTGTACTTGGAACGCGAAGGATTCCGTATCGCATCCGTCAATGACGGAGAGGCGGCTGTCGCCGCGGTGCTACGCGAGCACCCGGCATTGGTTGTGCTGGATGTCATGCTTCCGAAACTCGATGGATTCGAAGTTTGTCGTCGCCTGCGGGCGATGAATGATCCGGCAGCGATTCTCATGCTCACCGCTCGGGATGAAGACATAGATAAAATTCTCGGCCTTGAGCTGGGCGCAGATGATTACCTGACCAAGCCGTTCAACCCACGCGAGCTTGTTGCCCGCGTCAAAGCCATCTTGCGGCGCTCCCAGCGTAACGCAGATGACTCGCTTCCAGTCCATCTCGGTGACTTGACCATTGATCCGGCGCGACGGGAGGTACGCGTCGATTCTCGAATCCTTGACCTCCGTACGCAGGAATTTGACTTGCTCCTCGCGCTTGCCGAACACCGCGGTCGAGTTCTGAGCCGTGAGCAAATCTTGCAAAAAGCCTGGGGTTTTGACTTCTACGGGCAAACCCGCACTGTGGATGTCCATGTGGCGCACTTACGCAAGAAGCTCGAGCCCAGCTCGGTAAAAATCGAAACTGTGATGGGTGTTGGCTATAAGCTCGTCTCACACTGAGTTGAAGTGGTGCTGAGATGGAAATGCCGCCGCTCACCAATCTTTGGTATCTCATCTATTCCATCCTCCAGGAATTCGGCTCGATTATCGAGCCCCACATTGAGGAAGCTGCCATCCAACAGAACATTCCCATCGAACTGTACTCCTACAGTGAGTTTGGACTGGATTCCTTCTCCAGGCAGGAGTTTCAAAGACGCGACCCTTATTCCAATCCGCAAGTGTTCGACAAGGTATTTGTCACCCTCAACTTCAAAGGCTGGATCGAACTGCTGCCGGATGAAACATATCTGGTGACCGAGAAAGCGCGTGAAGCTGCGCGGCGCATCATTCAGGCGGGTGACCAGCAGTTGCTACCCTTCGAAGCGTTTACTGACATAAACCTCAAGCGACTTGTGGCCCTGCTGAAACAAATTGTGATGGCAGCTACGATGGCTCCTGAGCCCCCGGAAAAATGGTCAATCTTCAAACGTTTTCGCGTCGCCGATAAAAATAGCCCATCAATCGTGCAGGTTCGTGAATGTTTGATGGATCTGTATGCCTACCGGGATGACTGTCAGTATGCCGCCGCGCACCCTCATTTTGGCCGGGCAGGGATCATCTGGCTTGTGCTTAGTTCCCTGTGGAAAAATGACACGATCACAGCCGAACAGTTAGCAGAAAGTTCGCTCTCTCGCGGGTATGAAATCGACCAGTATGAAGTAGCGCTGGAAGCAGCCGTTCAAATCGGATGGGCGCAACCGACCGGCATCGCTGGTAGATTTTGCATCCTCCAGAAAGGACGTGAACTGCGTGAGCAAGCCGAGCAGCTGACCAACAAATATTTCTTCGCCCCCTGGTTTGCGCTGACACGGGCTGAGATTCGAGAGTTGTATAGCCTGCTGTTACGGTTGAAGGAGCAGCTGTCGTCATTCAAGAAAGATAGGTTAGCCACCTAGCACCAGGCATTCCATGTTCAGCTCTCTCCGTTCCCGTCTCTGGCTCAGTTACGCCGCGATCATTACGATAGCGCTGGGGATCGTCACGCTTGTGGTGTTAGCATTTCTCTTTCGCAACCCCCTGGCTTCTCGTCAGACCCAGGATCGTCTTCAGAAAGTACAGAATATCATTGTTGCCAATCCGCAACAATTTACGGGAAACCCGAGTGCGATCGAGAAATTGCGAGATACATATGACGTCCGGGTGCTGGTGTTCGACTCCAAGCGTGGGCTTGTGTTTGATTCAAATCCAGGGGAGCCAAAAATAGCTTTTCCTCGCAGGAATATCTGGGGCAGGCCGGCACAAGCAGTTCGGGATGAAAAGGGACAACCATGGTTGTACACACTCAAGCGAGTATCTCCAGATCGCATTCTGGTAATTGCCGCGCCACGTCCACGTGTGCCTGTGCTCAATATATTCACGGACCAGTTCCTAATTCCTGTTCTGGAAGGCGGATTGATCGCATTATCCCTGTCTCTGATTCTTGCCTTTGCCATCTCACGCTGGGTCGCGGATCCTCTACAGCGGGTTGTCCATGCTGCGCAAATGTACCCATCGGATGAGATGAAATCCATTTCTCCGAGCGGTCCGCATGAGGTGCAGGATCTGACCCGTGCATTCAATTCGATGATTGCCCGTGTGGAGAGCAGTCAAAAATCGCAACGAGAATTCGTCGCGAATGTCTCGCATGAGTTGAAAACTCCCCTCACGTCAATTCAAGGATTTGCCCAGGCAATTCTGGAGGACGCCGCAGATACGCCTGAGAAGCGCAAACAAGCCGCCCAGATCATCTACCATGAAGCAGGACGCATGCACCGTATGGCGCTGGATTTGCTTGATCTCGCCCGGCTCGAAGCGGGTACAGCCGATCTGAAAATGTCCGCAGTCGACCTGAAGGCGCTCTTGCAAAATATTGTTGCCAAGTTCACACCACAAGCCCGGATGGCGGGTATCCATTTGCAGTTAAATGTGGCTGCAAGTTTGCCTTCATTAATTGCGGATGGGGATCGACTCGCACAAGTCTTTACCAATCTGGTGGACAATGCTTTGAAGTTTACTCCCATCAATGGACAGGTCCGGCTGTCTGCCGCGAATACCGGGCCAGAGATGGAAATTTCTATAACAGATACCGGCATTGGCGTTCCCCGGGACGCGTTACAGCGTCTCTTTGACCGTTTTTATCAGGTAGACATGTCCCGCGCAGGTGGCGAGGGTCACGGCGCGGGGCTTGGGCTGGCAATCGTCAAGGAAATTGTCGAGGCACATAGTGGTAGAATTAGCGTCCGCAGTGAGTTGGGGCATGGGACGACGTTCGTGATCCATCTGCCGCTTGCGACAAATAAATCTCAAAGATAGCGATTTACGATTATCATTGTAGATCGTAGCCCAAACATGCCACCGAAAGTTTCCGTCATCGTTCCCTGTTATAACGAGCAATCTACGATCCGCCCTTTGCTGGAGGCTTTACGTTCACAAACCTTCCCGCGCGCCGACATGGAAGTCATTATTGCCGACGGCATGTCCACGGATCGTACACGCGAGGCGATCGCTGCGTTCCAAAATGATTTTCCTGAACTGCAAGTTCGCTTGGTGGATAATAGGGTCCGTACCATCCCAGCTGGTTTAAATTGCGCTATTGCAGCTTCGCGCGGTGAGTACATCGTCCGGCTCGACGCGCATTCCAAGCCCTACCCTGACTACGTAACAAATTGCATGACCGCCCACGCGGCGGGACGCGGCGACAATATCGGCGGCGTGTGGGAAATTCAGGCCGGTGCGCAGACGTGGATTGCGAATTCCATTGCGGTTGCTGCCTCGCATCCACTGGGAGTGGGGGATGCACTGTATCGTCTTGCGACTACCGCGGCCGAAGTCGATACCGTCCCGTTTGGCTCCTATCGTCGCACATTGATTGAGAAAATTGGCGGGTATAACGAGACATTGCTTACCAATGAAGATTACGAATTTAATACACGTATCCGTAGATCGGGCGGGCGCGTCTGGCTGGACCCTTCGATCCGTTCGATTTATTTTTCGCGGTCCACGCTGAGGGAACTGGTTCGTCAGTATTGGCGTTATGGTTACTGGAAATGGCGCATG
>JBKPQD010000121.1:0-3500 GCA_046733915.1 Chloroflexota bacterium | reverse complement strand
GGACTGCCAACACGAAAGATTTCCATCGGCTGCCCTTTTGTGAAATACACAGGCTTGGCGAAGGTAACAACTGTGTTGTCAATTCCCGATGGTGTTCCATGATGAATCTTCTCGATCTCATAGGCAAAGGCGTTGATCTCTTCCTCGTTCATCGGGAAATTCAAATGTGCCGATAATGCGCGTGTGAGCGCCACCGTCACTGCCGCACCGGAGCCGAGGCCCGAGGCAACGGGAATCGTGGAAGAAATATTGATCTCCAGGTTTGGAAATGGCGAAACGCGTGCGAGGAATAAAATGTTATGGATAACGGCAGCGATCGGATGGTCCGAGGAGAGCATGTTGAGTTCGGCCCGAAGATCCACATCCGGGGCGTTGATCCAGATTCCAGCTCGCGGCGAGTCCAAAATCTCCACATTGGCATGCACTTGGATCACAGGAATCGCCAGCGCGGGCCGTCCATACACGACCGCGTGTTCACCAAAAAGAATGATCTTACCGGGCGCAAAATCCTTGGTCATGGCAGGGCGAGATCCTCTGCAAGTTCGATGTGCTATCTTGCTTTATGTGAGGTAAAAAATTGCGATCACCGTAAGACCCCACAACACGACGGTCATCTGCAACGGGCGGTCTTTGAGTGCCACTTCATCGGGTGCGCCTGCGGCATGACCCAGCTGAATCAGTTGCAGGTAACGAAAGATGCCGTAAACCACAAAGGGAATAGTCAGCATCATGGTGTGATCCGCAGGCAGGTTGGGTGCTGAAAATGTATAGAGCGAATAAGCTACGATGGTCATGCCCGAGACAATCGTGATGTATTGGTCCAGTAAAGGAATGGTATAGCCTTCAAAGACTTTGCGATGCGCGCTCGCTCCCTGTGCAAGCAGGTTCATCTCGGCGCGGCGCTTTCCAAGGCCAATATAGAGCGAAAATAGGATCGTGATCATATAGAGCCAGGGCGAGAACCGTTCGACGGTGATCAATGCCACGCCGGCTGCCACACGAAGCACAAAACCCGAGGAGACGATTAATACATCCAAAATAGAAACATGCTTCAACCAGCGGGAATATAGTAGGTTGATGACGAGATAGGATGTCAGGATCAAAGCAAAGATGGGGGAAAGCAAAAGTGCAAGCGGGATGGCGATGATCGTCAATAAAATCGCCGCGCTCCAGGCAACGGGAATGGGCAGCTTGCCAGATGCGATCGGGCGGAATTTCTTTTCTGGGTGGTTGCGGTCGGCTTCCACATCGAAGATATCATTGAACAAATACACTGCACTGGAGATCAAACAGAACAACCCGAATCCTGCCAGCGTTCGTAAGAACGGGTCAAGGGAAAATAATTGTTTGTCAAAGATCAGACCAAAAAAAACAAAGCCGTTTTTCGTCCATTGGCGGATACGCATGGTTTTGATGAGGGCGTTTAGCATACGGCAATTTTACTGTAAAATACTTTTATGCCCAAAGTTCGTTTGGATGTGTTGCTCGTCGAGCGTGGACTGGCGGAATCGCGCGCCAAGGCGCAGGCACTCATCATGGCGGGACAGGTGCGCATCGACGGTCAGACGGCGCTCAAGCCTGCCGCCGCTGTATCGACCGATTCTGTTCTGACGGTAGATATGGGTCCGCGCTTTGTCTCGCGCGGCGGCGAAAAACTGAACGCTGCGCTCGAGGCATTTTCCATCGATGTGACAGGGTGGACTTGCGCCGACGTCGGCTCGTCGACCGGCGGATTTACAGATTGCCTGCTACAACGCGGTGCGGCGAAAGTGTATGCGATCGATGTGGGGAAGGGGATTTTGCACTGGAAGTTGCGCAATGACCCGCGTGTAGTGGTGATGGAGGAAACGAACGCGCGCTTTGTAGAGTCACTGCCGGAGCCCATAAACCTGGCAACGATCGATGCATCGTTTATTTCGTTGAAAATTTTGTTGCCAGTGGTGAAGAAGTGGCTTGGACCTGATGCCCCCATCCTCCCTTCGCTGCAAGGCAAGGGGAGGGAAGTCGGGACCGGTATCCTTGCCCTCATCAAGCCGCAATTTGAAGCCGGGAAAAAGGACGTGTCGCGCGGCGACGGGGTGATTCGCGATCCGGAGATCCACCGTCAAGTCTTGATGGATGTATTGAATTATGCAAAGGAGGAAGGCTTTGCCATTCAAGGGTTGATCAAGAGTCCGCTATTGGGGCCGAAGGGCAATGCTGAATTTTTAGTCTGGCTGAATTTTGGTTCTACGAACGAATCTGTGGAAGGACTTGTTGCAAATGTTCTTCTCTCGCAACGGTAATGCTTACTTGTAAGTAATATTGTGTGATAGGGGAAAGGTGTGTGCTCCTACAGGAAGCCATTATTCGTTCCGAAGGAGCGGACTTAAGGCGTTAAGCCCGTCTGGTACAATTCGCCAATGACACCCTCCATCGATTCTGAATTCAATGTCCATCATCCACAACCGCTGCTAATCGTCATCTCGGGACCTTCCGGCGCGGGAAAGGATACTGTGATGCAGCGCATGAAGGAACGCGGTCTGCCCTTCCATTTTGTTGTCACCGCGACGACTCGTCCGCAGCGAAGCAACGAAGTGCATGGCAGGGATTACTGGTTCGTGTCGAAAGAGGAGTTCGCCCGCATGATCGATACGGATGAACTCATCGAATACGCGGTGGTGTATGGCGATTACAAGGGCATCCCCAAGCAACAGGTGCGGGAGGCGCTCGCCAGCGGGATGGATGTCGTGATGCGCATCGACGTGCAGGGCGCAGAAACGGTCCGTAAGCTGGCACCCCAGGCGCTGATGATTTTTATTACAACCGAGAACGAAGAGAACCTGGTGCGGCGACTCGAGACGCGCAAGACCGAAACGCCCGACTCTCTGGCGATCCGTATTGCGACGGCGCGTAAGGAACTCAAGCGCGTGGAAGTCTTTGATTATGTGATCGTCAATCGTGAATTCCACTTGGATCAAACGGTGGACATGATCCGTGCCATCATCGATGCGGAGCATCATCGCGTCAGGCCGCGCAAGGTGGAATTATGAATCAATTTGATGACAACCGGCAACAACCTGCTCCACAGAATACCCCATCAGGAGAATCGCCATCGACTGCTCCTGCTCCGCCGCGAGTTCGCATTGCGATGCCTGAAACAGGCCCTTATGTAACCTATACCATTATCGGCATCACCATCCTGGCTTATCTCATTCAGATCTCTCCCTATGGAAATCTCTTGGTGCGCGCTTTTATCAAATCGAATGAATTGATCCGGGAAGGGCAGCTTTGGCGCTTGATCACGCCAGCCTTGCTGCATGGTGGCTTTACTCATATCGTATTCAATATGTATGCGCTATTGTCGTTTGGACAGAGCATCGAACGTCATTTTGGGCATGGGCGGTTTTTGCTGCTCTACCTGCTGGGCGCATTTGCCGGGAATGTGATGTCGTTCCTGATGACCAACGCGAATTCCCTGGGTGCCTCGACCGCGATCTTTGCCTTGGTCGGCGCAGAGG
>JBKPQD010000120.1:0-1692 GCA_046733915.1 Chloroflexota bacterium | reverse complement strand
AAAACGATGCGCGTCAAGCACAGCCTCACGCGCCTCTTCCAATTTGCCTTCGTCATTGGCGTGGATCGTAAACAGAGGCTCCCCGGCCCGGACCTGATCCCCGACCTTGTGATGGATGAGAAATCCCACTGCATGATCCACGGGATCGGACTTTTTGGCGCGCCCCGCGCCGAGGGTCACTGCCGCCTCCCCTACGCTCCGGGCTTGGACCTCAGACAAGTACCCGCTTTCCGGCGACATCACCACCTGCACATATTCCGCCTTGGGGAACTTGGATGGGTCATCAATATAGGATACATCGCCGCCCTGCGCCTGGACGAGGACACGCAGTTTTTCAAAGGCGCTTCCATCCGCAACGGATTTTTCCGCCATAGCTCGACCTTGGCTCAGATCCGCGGCGCGTTTGCCCAGTACAAGCATATGCGCGCTGACGTATAAACAATGCTCGGCAAAATCTTCCGGTCCGCGACCTTTGAGCATATCGATCGCTTCGACCACCTCCAAAGAATTGCCCACCGCGTTTCCAAGCGGTTGGTTCATGTCGGAGAGCAAAGCCACTACATCCCGGTTTGCCAACCTGCCAATATCGGTCATGAGCTTAGCAAGTTCGCGCGCTTCCTCGAGTGTTTCCATAAATGCGCCTACGCCTGTTTTGACATCCAACAGGATTGCCTGTGCGCCGGCAGCAAGCTTCTTGCACATGATCGAAGAGGCGATCAACGGAATCGACTGGACGGTCCCCGTTACATCACGCAGCGCGTATAACTTGCCGTCGGCGGGCGCGAGGTCCAGCGATTGGCCGGTCAGGACGATACCTTTTTCCTTGAGTTGTTGCTTGAATTCCTCCGTCGATAAATCCACCCGGTAGCCGGGAATCGACTCCAGCTTATCAAGTGTGCCACCGCTGAAGCCGAGTCCGCGGCCGGACATTTTTCCAACAGGCAAACCGCATGCTGCCACAATCGGCAGCACAGAAAGGCTTGTCTTGTCGCCCACACCACCGGAGGAATGTTTGTCCACGGCGAGATCGACAACATCGCTGAGGTCGAGTATGGTGCCGGAGTGCGCCATCGCCAGTGTGAGGTCGGTGGTCTCGCGGGGGGTCATACCGTTGAGCAGGATCGCCATCGCAAATGCAGAGGTTTGATAATCAGGGATATCGCCATTGGTAAAGCCGCGCACGAAGAACTCGATTTCTTCGAGAGTCAGTTCCTGCTGATCGCGCTTCTTGATGATTATGTCGACTGCACGCATGGAATCTCCTTATCTGAGCAAGGATATTGTATCCCACTTGGTACTACAAAAGGAAGCCGCGCTTGCGGCGCGGCTTCCGATAGTATCTAAATCTTCACCAGCTTATACCCGTCTTTTGCGTCCTGCACCAGCCATCCACGTGAGGCGATCTCTGTGCGCAGACGATCGGATTCATCCCACTGTTTATCCGCCCGTGCCTGCCGGCGTTTTTCTGCCAGCACAAGAATGTCTTCTGAAGGGACTTCCTCCAATGGCGGTGCGTTGCAGACCATCTCCCAAACATGCGCGGGTATGTTCTTTTCGATCGGATTCGGAGTTTGAATTTCACCCAGTTCCCGCAGGTCAAATGTTGAGCCGGCCGGATGCAGCTCTGGGACGCATTCGCGCACCAACGAAATAGAACTGACGCCGCTCACCTCACAGGTTCCGCTCTCACAG
>JBKPQD010000119.1:0-6710 GCA_046733915.1 Chloroflexota bacterium | reverse complement strand
CGACATTCCTGCCAGCAGTGGATTCCCACGCCATCCGATTTTGAGGAAAGAATCTTTCGAGCTACGCGAAGCCAGTGCCTGAAACACCTGTGCAAAAGCGAGAAACGAGAAAACCATCGTCTGCCATTGCTGACGGCCGGTGAAGTAATACCAAGAACCTAATCCCAACGCCAGGAAGCCGATCAGCGTCCCCACCCAAATGACCTGCCATCCGCCGCCGCGCGAGAACACGCCTTCCTTTGGAGAATAGGGCGGCCGCTTCATTGTGTCACTTTCCGCTTGCTCCACGCCAATTCCTAATCCCAGCAGGCCATCGGTTAGCAGGTTAAGCCACAGAAGTTGTAGCGGTAAAAGGGGAATCGGCTTGCCTAAAAATGGTGCCAGCAACATCACGAGGACTTTCCCAATGTTCCCCGCCACGCTAAAGCGCACAAACTTGCGGATATTATCATAGATCGTGCGGCCTTCCTTCACCGCCGCAACAATCGTTGCAAAGTTGTCGTCAAGCAGGACCATATCCGCAGCTTCTTTTGAAACATCCGTGCCAGTGATGCCCATTGCCACGCCAATGTCGGCGCGCTTCAAAGCAGGCGCGTCGTTCACACCATCTCCGGTCATCGCCACAATATGCCCGCGCTCCTGTAGCGCCTGTACAATTTTCAACTTATGTTCTGGGGAGACGCGGGCGAACACCTGCACATCGTCTACAGAATTTTTGAGTTCGTTGAATGACAGGTTTTCAAGTTCGGCACCGGTCAGCACCTTGACATTATCAGTGTCAATGATTCCTAATTGGCAGGCAATCTCTGTCGCTGTTAATGGATGATCGCCGGTGATCATGACCGGACGGATCCCTGCCGCTTTGGTGACCGCCACGGCATCTCGCACCTCATTGCGCGGTGGATCGATCATGCCGAACAATCCTACGAACGTTAGATTCTGTTCCAGATCGGTTTGCATGACCTCCGGGATTTGATTGATCAAACGGAAGGCGATCCCGAGCACGCGCATCCCTTTCTTGGCGAGGGTCTGGTTGGCGGCTTCGATCCGGACTCCGTAGTCAGCATCCATTTTCTCCGCCCTGCCATTGACCCAAACATGACTCGATAGGTCGATCAGCCCATCCACACTTCCTTTGGTAAAGGCAATATAACGATGATTGCTCACGTCCAAGCCGGCGAGCATCTCGGGGTCATATTGCCGCAGGTGATGGACGGTAGTCATGCGCTTCCGGTCTGAGTCGAAGGGAAGTTCCGCCGCGCGTGGGAAAGAAGTATCGAGTGTCGATTTCCAATAGCCCATTTTCGCCGCGGCTGTAACTAAGGCACCTTCGGTGGGGTCGCCGATCGTGTGGAACCGATCATCACCTTCATCGACGAGCTGGGCGTCATTACAAAGCGTGCCGCCAACTGCTGCCAGCGAAAGAGCCGACTGCGCCGGCGCACCCAAGCGGGTCGCGGTGAACGAACCACTTCTGTCCATCTCTTCTGTCAAATCCAGTGAATGATTCGCAATATCCAGGATGATCACTGTCATGCGGTTTTCGGTGAGGGTGCCTGTTTTATCGGAGCAGATCACCGTCACGGAGCCGAGCGTTTCTACGGCGGGCAATTTTCGAATAAGAGAATTCTTTTCGAGCATGCGCTGCGCGCCAAACGCCAGGGTAATCGTAACCACAGCAGGCAGCCCTTCCGGGACAATCGCCACGGCAACACTCACGGCGGTGAGAAGCATGTGCCGCAGCTCATCGCCGCGCAGCAAACCGAGCACAGCAATCAGAACCGCGATCAGGACGCCCGCCAAAGCGAGATTCTTTCCGAGCGCATCCAGCCTCTTTTGAAGAGGAGTTTCGTCGCTGCCGCTTTGCTGGATCAGGTCAGCGATTTTTCCTAGCTCTGTTTGCATTCCGGTCGCCACGACAAGCGCCAGTCCGCGGCCCTGTGTGACAATCGTACCCATATATGCCATGTTGCGACGATCGCCCAGAGGAAGTTCCTCACCCGAGAGTGCCGCGGTTTGTTTTTCAACCGGCTCCGATTCGCCGGTCAGGGCGGCTTCTTGCACGCGCAGACTGACTGCTTCCAGCAGGCGCACATCCGCAGGCAAAACATTCCCCGCTTCGAGCTGAACAATATCGCCCGGGACCAGATCGCGGGCCGAGATTTCATAGACCTTGCCATCCCGCTGGACACGCACATTCGGCACGGACAATTTCTTGAGGGCGGCGATTGCCTGCTCGGCACGATTTTCCTGAACGAAGCCCAGGATGGAATAAAGAACGACAATCGCAGAAATCGCAATCATGTTCTTGAAATCGCCCAGCAGGCCAGCAATAACAGCAGCAGCGATGAGGATCAACACCATCGTCGCCGTGACCTGCTCCCAGAATATTTTCAACGGCGTTCGGCCGCCCTTATCCACCAATTCGTTGCGGCCGTATTGCGTCAGACGGGATTCCGCTTCGTTTTGCGAGAGGCCCGTTTCCGAATGCGTTTGAAGCGCTCCGAGGGCGGTTTTAATCGATTGCAGATGCCAGTTCATTGATCATACCTATCCACGAGATGATACTCCAGCAGTTAATTAAAAACCACCGCCAGATACATTGGCGATGGTCTTGCCTTTCCTTGAACAGCCGGTGGCGTGGGGCACCACGTACTGACGGCTGTGCATCCCAAAATTGGGCGGCTACTCCCCATCGGAGTTTGCAGATTATACAGTGATTTTCAAGGTTCCGCTTGCCAGATAAGAGTCCTCTTAGCCAAGAGACTGGGGCATAGTGTTGGCAACCCGCAGCGCCGAGCGGATCATCAGGTATTCCGTGATATTTTCCATCGTGATCATGCCGACCAGCTGCCCCCCATGCGTGACCGGCAATGTCTTCGAGCCCGATTCCTGCAGACGATTGAGCACCATCTCGAGCATTTCATACGAATCCACTTCGGGGAGATCGCGGCGGATGAAGTCCATCACCGGCGCAGACTGTCCATGCTGTGTGAGCGCCTTCATGAAGGTATCCCGTTCGAGGATGCCCGCGACGCGCCCGTTCGCGTCCACGACCGGAAAGTCATGCTGCGAGCCGGCAAGAATCAGCGCCACTACCTGAGACAGCTTATCGCGCGGCGAGAGCGTTTTGAAATCCGTGAGCATCGCCCGCGTGACGGGGATTCCGCTTACAGTATTCTTGACCTGCACGGCACCGGCCTCCTGCGAGGCCCCAATCCAGACGAAGAAAGCAATGAAGAGCAGAAATGGATTGCTGAACAAGCCAATGAATCCGAGGACAAATGCCAATCCCTGACCGATCGTCGCGGCAATCTGCGTGGCACGAACAAAGTCCATACGCATGGCAAGCAATGCTCGCAACACGCGCCCACCGTCCATGGGGAATGCAGGGATAAGATTGAACAATACTAACCAAATGTTGACGATCATTAAGCGCTCGGCAAAGGAGCCGGAAGCGACGGTTAGGCTGGTAAACGGTACCAGGCTGTTGGTCACATAAAGATACACAAACAACAGTGCAGCAATCACCACATTAACAGCTGGACCCATCAAGGCGACCCACAATTCCTCGATCGGCTTTTCGGGCATTCGCTCTAAACGCGCCACGCCGCCGATGGGATACAGGGTGATGTCGCGGGTCTTGATCCCATACCTGCGGGCAGTTAACGCGTGACCATATTCGTGCAGGACGACACATAAAAAGAGGGCAAGGATGAAAAGTACTCCGCTTAGCACTTCACCCCAATTCTGGTTCTCGAGCCAGTGACTATACCCCACCCAGCCGATCAACAGCAGGAATGTTGCGTGGACATAAACGTCAATATCTGCAAAACGACCCAGCTTCCATTGCCATTTCATGATTTCACCTCCTCAGACGATAAGGGCATTGTACTTAGAATTTATAAGAAAAGTGTTATAAAAACGCTTAGGAACTCTCAGGTTTTGACAGTGTTTTGTTTTTCAATACTTGCGATGAGAAAAACCTATGACGCTCAAAAATAAAGTTGCTCTTGTGACCGGGTCGGGGCGCAATATTGGCCGCGCCATTGCGTTGTCGTTCGCCCGAGAAGGCGTAGACGTAGTCGTGAATTCCAGGTCGAACCCTACCGAAGCGGAATTGGTCGCTGAGGAAGCGCGTGTCTCGGGAGTGAGGGCAATCGCGACCCTGGCAGACGTCTCGGATAAATCGCAGGTGGATGCAATGTTTCAGCAGGCAATCGACGCGTTTGGCCGTGTGGATATCCTCGTCAGTAATGCTGCCATCCGACCGCAAAAATCGTTTGTGGATTTATCGGTAGAGGCATGGAGACAAGCGATCGGCGTGATTCTCGATGGCGCCTTCTTTTGTACGCAGGCAGCACTCACATCCATGCTGGCGAATCGATTTGGAAGAGTGATCTACATCACAGGCGATGGAGCTTATTCTGGTGTGGCACAGCGCGCCCAAGTCTCTGCCGCTAAAATGGGCCTGACCGGTCTGGCACGTGGATTAGCGACGGAATTTGCCGAGAAGAATATAACGTTTAACATTATTTCCCCTGGTCGCATGGATACCACCCGCGATAATTCTTTTTACAGCGAGCCTGCCGCTATGCAGCGAGTAGACGACATTCCGCTAAAAAGGCTAGGCAGCCCGGATGAGATTGCGAATGCATGTGTATTTTTAGCTTCGGAAGAAGCGGCATATATCACCGGGCAGACGCTGCACGTCAATGGTGGCAGAGGGTATTATTAGATGTAGCGAGGAGTCTGCGGATCGCAATATTAGAAGCGTTCGCGTTCTCTCCAGATGCCCTTATTCCATGATTGCCACGGCGTTCATAATAAATTCAAAACTCCAATCCACGAGCAGGAGCATAAAATGCAAATCGTCCTTGTGCATGTCCACGTCAAGCCGGAATCTATAGAAGCATTTAGACAGGCGAGCCTCGAAAATGCCAGCAATAGTGTGAAAGAAACAGGCATTGCGCGCTTCGACGTCATCCAGCAGGTAGAGGATCCAACTAAATTCATCCTGGTGGAAGTTTACAAAACAGCAGACGCTCCCGCCGCGCACAAGGAAACCGCGCATTATGCCCGCTGGCGCGACACGGTTGCAGAGATGATGGCGGAGCCGAGACAGGGAATCAAATATACGAACGTTTTCCCCGCCGACGAGAACTGGTAAATGTATGCTTCCGTTCGAATTTGCCACCGCCAATCGAATCATTTTTGGAGCCGGGAAATTAAATGAACTGGATAAGCAGATGGAGGCAAAGAGTAAACATTTGCTGTTTGTGCGCGGCCACTCCTCCGATGCGATTCCGCGCCTCAGGAATATACTCTCCGCACTGAATATCTCGGTCACAGAATTCCTGGTTCACGGTGAGCCGACCATTGATTTGGTGCGCGCTGGCGTACAAGCTGCACAGAACTGTGACGTGGTCATCGGCCTCGGGGGCGGCAGCGTTATAGACACCGGCAAGGCGGTCGCGGCACTGGCGACGAATCCTGGTGACGTATTGGATTATTTGGAAGTCATTGGCAAAGGACAGTCCCTGGTCAACGCGCCGCTCCCCTACCTGGCCATCCCAACCACAGCAGGCACCGGATCAGAAGTGACGCGCAACGCAGTGATCGAAGCGCCTGAACAAAATGTGAAGGTGAGTTTACGCAGTCCGGCAATGCTGCCACGGCTGGCGCTTGTGGACCCCGAATTAACCTACAGTCTGCCACCACAGATTACAGCAAGCTCCGGGCTGGACGCCCTCACTCAATTGATCGAACCTTTCATTTCCGGCAAAGCAAATCCGATAACCGATGCGATCTGCCGGGAAGGGCTACGTCACGCGGCACGGTCCTTGCGCCGCGCCTATGAAAATGGATCAGATCACCCGGCGCGCCAGGGAATGTCACTGGCAAGTCTATTTGGTGGACTTGCTCTGGCAAGCGCCGCGCTAGGGGCAGTACACGGAGTCGCAGGCCCCTTAGGCGGCATGCTGCATGCACCGCACGGGATACTTTGTGCGCGCCTGCTGCCGTTCGTCATGGATGCCAACATAGAAGCATTGCAGGCCCGCCAACCGGAACATCCGTCCCTGCGGCGTTATGACGAGATTGCGAAAATTCTCAACGGGGATGATGCTGCCACGGCACAAGAAGGTGTGACATGGACAAGCCAATTGGTCCATGATCTAAAAATCCCTGGGCTTTCTCGCTATGGAATGAGCGCAGAGAAATTTCCAGAAGCTGTGGAAAAGACCATGAAAGCCAATAGCTTCAAAGGCAATCCAATCGCCTTGAATAAAAATGAGTTGAACGAAATACTGGAAAAGGCTTTATAAAAGAAAGAGCGTACAAATTTTTCAACTTGTACGCTCCGCATGGATAACTTTCTACTGTTCTCTATTTAATAACACCCAGCTTTTTCCCCGCTTCTCCAATCACATCCATTGCCCGCTCGATCTCGCTGGGCTCATGCGCGGCGGTCACCGTCGCGCGCAGACGGGCGAGTCCCTCCGGGACAGCCGGGGAAACGACCGGGAGCACGAACACATCGTTGTGCTGCGCTTCACGCGTCATCGCAAATGCTGTCTCATCCGCCCCACACAGCACCGGAACAATCGCCGTCTCCGTGAGCATAGTGTCGAATCCCATGCTTTTTAGCCCACCAATGAATTGTTTGGTGTTCAGATTCAATTTTTCGATTCGTTCGGGTTCATCCAGAA
>JBKPQD010000118.1:0-6633 GCA_046733915.1 Chloroflexota bacterium | reverse complement strand
GGATACTCTCCCCGGTGATATGAAAGATCAGCGCCATAAACTGGTCCATCATTCCGCGCCCCACAATCGAAGCGCCGGGGAGAATGACAAATCGTCCGCCAGGGACGATAACCCGGTAAGCTTCTTCCAAGGTTTGCGCGGCAAAAATATATTCGGCCGGAAACGTGGCGACCACGGTGTCAAAAGAGTCATTTGCGAACGGCAGATGTTGGCCCAAGGCGCGCGCTAAGTTGCCTTGCGTGTAAGCACCATGTTGCGCTTCATGGGTTGAGTTGGATTTTTGCTTAAAGAAACGCGTCAGGTTGCGCTGGGCGAGGCGACCCATCGGCGCTGATTCATCAATTCCTACCGTGAACAACTTTCGGCTGAGCAGGACGCGCTGCAAATGTCCAGGGCCATGACCGATTTCCAGAATCCGAGTGCCCTCGAGGAATGGCACTACGCTCAAAACCCAGTCCTGCCATCTGCCCAAAGAGACAGTCGCAGCAACCAAGTCATAAGCGAAGGCGAATGGGTGATAAAGGAGATAAAAGAAAAAGCGGAGAAACGCGCGCATAAAAAAAGGGTTTGGCATCTGCCAAACCCTTGCCTCGGTGTAGTAAGTTTAGATACCGGTTGATTCCGTCGAGCCGGTCGTCCCCATGGTGCCCATCTCGGTGTCGGATTTGCGGGTGGTCTTGCGGACAGCATCCACGGCGCCCTTGCCGCGCTCGCGTACATCATCCACCATTCCCTTGCCACGCTCAACCACGTCACCGTAGACTTCCTGTCCGCGATCGCGAAGCTGGCGAGCGAGTTCATCGGCACGCGCACGGGCTTCCGCAGCCGTGGCTTCGGCGCGCGCAAGGGCCTCTTCAGCGGACTGCTGCGCCCGGTCGCGCAATTCAATCGATTTATCCTTGATCAACGCACGGGTCTCTTCGCCCGTCTGTGGAGCGAACAGTAATGCGACGACTGCGCCGCTCAGGCCCCCGATGATGAACCCTACGAGAAAGGCTCCAAACTCATCACGGTCATCCATAGTAACCTCCTTAAGGTTGGTATTTATTTCTTCCGTAGACCCATCAATTCTAACATACGGGTCATTCCAGCCATATAGCCATTGAGCTTGATGACAGGTTCCACGACGTTTTCGCCCAGAAACTCTGCGGTCCCACGCAGTGTGTTGACCGTGTCACTGGTAGCATGCAGGATAGGCTTGACTTCGTTCTGTAAAAGATTGATCAAGCTCGCCAATTGAACGATGAGCACGATCAATGCCACGCCGATCACCAGCGTCTCAAGTGCAACAACGATGATGAATACATCACGGATCTTGTCGGTCGGAGTCGTCGGTTGCAACAGGAAAAAAATTGCCAGGCCCAACAGGACCAGCAGCACAATGACGCCAATAACAATGGGTATAACGATGTTTCGTTTCGGTTGTTCTGTTGTGAGTGATGGGGCGGAGGGTGCGCTGGCGACAGGTCGTTCTACTTTTTCAGGTGTATATTCATTTGTTGCCATAAATTGATTATAGCATTTTTAGCAGGACGAGTCTATAAATTCACTCGCTTCGCAGAAGAATGTATCTAAAGATGTGACTTTCTCAGCCCAAAATTTGTTTTATGTCTTGACATCTTTCCGTTTCAAGAGTAAGATGCCGCTACCGACCGTTCGGTAGGGAGAGTTCATGACCAGAGATGACATTCTTGAAGCTGCCGCGCAAGTGTTCCGACAAAAGGGCTATCACGGCGCGTCGATGGCGACCATCGCCGGAGCTGTCAATTTACAAAAGGCCAGTCTGTATCATCATGTTTCCTCCAAACAGGAAATCCTGTTTGAACTGCTGGACCGGGCTCTCGAGCTTTTATTGGAGCGGATTTCCCCCATCGCCACACAAAACATTCCTGCCGACGAACGTCTGCGCCAGATGATCCGTGAATATCTGCAGATTCTCGCCGATAACACCGATCTTGCCTCCGTACTTTTGTTCGAGCACCGCTCGCTGGAAGGAAAGCAGCATGCGCGCCACGTGCCCAACCGCGACAAGTTCGAAGAATTGTGGCGGGATGTGCTGGCGGAAGGTGTCCGCTCCAAACGATTGGTCTGCGATGACATTTCGCTGGTCGCCCGCGCCACGCTTGGCATGCTGAACTGGACAATCACCTGGTACCGGCCGAGCGGCGGCTTGACCATCAAGCAGATTGCCGATCAGTATTCGAACTTACTCCTGAACGGTTTATTGAAATGAACGCAGTCTTGACGTTTTCTGAGTTCGAGACTTCGAGTGGCGCACAGATTTACCGTATTCCGCTCGAGGTATTCCCCAACTTTTGGGCTTACGCCTATGTGATTCAAAAAAATGGATTTTGTGCTCTGATCGACACGGGTTCCGGCACAGAAACTTCGCATAAAAATCTTCTGGAGGGGCTGGCAAGAGCGAGGTTACAACCTTCCGAGTTAACTCATGTTCTTTTGACTCACGCGCATATCGATCATTTTGGCGGACTTGCGAAGCTGCGATCCATTATCCAAGCAAAGTTTGGTGTCCATGAGCTGGATTTCCAAACTGTCGTCCATCATGAGGCCAGGCTTGCCGTAATCGGACGGCGCCTCAGCTCTTTTCTCGCCGAAACAGGGTTGGGGGAAGAGGCGCGCGAGCATGTCCTCAGCATGTACCGTCTGAGCAAAGCTATTTATCAATCCACTCCTGTGGATTTCACATACGAAGCTATCGGTATGCAACTTGGCCCATTGGAATTTATCCATTTGCCGGGGCATTGTCCGGGTCACGTGGCGATGCGCTTGGACGATGTGGTTTTCTGCGGTGACATGGTCGTGGAAGGCGTCACCCCGCATCTCTCGCCTGAGTCGATCAATCCGTACAGCGGGTTAGATCATTACCTGGCTTCATTATCCCGATTACAGCATTGGGCGAAAGATGCGCGCCTTGTCCTAAACGGTCACAATGAGGTAATCACCGATCTTGCCGGCCAAATCGTATTGACAAAGCAAAACATTATCCGGCGGGTGGGCAAGGCAGTCGCTGCTCTGCAAGAACCTCTGACCATCGATCAAGTCTGTCGGGCGGTTTATGGCGAAACAAACGGATACAACCAGTTGCTTGTCATCGAAAAAACGGGCGCCTATGTGGAATTCCTGTATGAACATGGGTTGATCGAGATCGTCAATTCCGGTGAAGTGGAGCAGGGACAACCAGCGCGCTATCGACTTTCACGAGAAGTTGCTGTGTCCGAGTTGCTACCAAAGGAGAGGGCTCATGTATTCATTTGAACCGACTGAAGAACAACAGATGCTGGTGGAGGCGGTGGGAAAATACGCGGCGAACGATCTGCGAGCTGCAGCGCGCCAAGCGGAAGAAGTCGGCGAACTCCCGAAGCAGCTCCTCAGCAAGGGCTGGGAAATCGGCTTGTTACAGGCATCCATTCCTGAAGCCTATGGCGGATTTGGAGAACGAAGTGCAGTTACAGGTGTGCTGGCCGTCGAAGAGATGGCAGGTGGCGACCTGGCCGGCGCGCTGGCCGTGATGACTCCCAGTCTGTTTGTTACACCGATTTTGTTGGCAGGGACCGAAGAACAGAAACAGACCTATCTCTCAACGGTGATTGAGGGCGAATGGAGTCCCTATACTGCAGCCTTGATCGAGTTTGCGTTTGATTTTGATCCCAATGCGTTAACGACGATGGCGTATGAAAGTGGCGACCATTTCCTTTTGAACGGGGAAAAGGCATTTGTCCCGTTTGCGAAAGATGCCGAAGCCATTCTTGTGTATGCCGGTCTCAACGGCAAAACCCAGGGCTTCATTGTTCCGAGAGGGACGGCCGGCGTCTCCATCAGCGAAGAACGCGAGAAGCTGATGAGCTTGAATGCTCTCCCGATGTATCGTGTCAAATTCGATTCGGTGAAAATCCCGCTGGAAAATCGATTGGGCGGCGCCGCGGGTCATGACTTCGAGCCAATCCTCGCTTCGATGCGTGTCGCCACGGCTGCCGCGGCGGTCGGTGTGGCGAATGCGGCGTTCGAATATAGCCTGAACTATGCCAAGGAACGTGAAGCCTTCGGCGTCAAGATCGCTCAAAAACAGGCAATCGCCTTCATGCTCGCCGAGATGCGGACCGAGATCGAAGCCAGCCGTCTACTGACCTGGGAAGCGGCTTGGAAGATCGATCAAGGCAAAGACGACGCCTTCACGGAAGCGTATCTGGCTGCTACAGGTGCGGCGGACATGGCGATGATGGTCACCGACCGCGCCGTCCAAATTCTCGGCGGGCATGGATATATCCGCGAGCATCCGGTCGAAATGTGGATGAGGAATGGACGCGGCTTTACCACGTTTACCGGATTAGCGATTGTATAAGCCAAAGGAGCAAACTTATGCCAATCGAATTTGAAGCACCGAAACCCATCACGCAGGCGCAATTCATGCTGAGAACTGTCGGTGAGGAAATGGTCCGTCCGAAGTCGCGCTATTATGATGAGCACGAGCATGAAATCCCCTGGGACTACATTGAATTCATGCATGCGGCTATGAAAGCGATGGGCGGGAGTTCCCTGGCGCCGCGCGAAAACAGCAATGGAAAAGATAAAGAAGAAAAGGAAAAACGCCCGCCGATTGGCTATCAGCTCATCGCGGCGCAAATTGAGGCGCTGGCTTGGGGAGATTTGGGTTTTTATCATTGTCTCCCGGGCGGTGGGTTGGGCGCCGCAGCAGTCTATGCGGCAGGCACCCCAGAACAAAAGGCGAAGTTTCTGGCACGGTTCACAGAAGAGAAACCGACCTTTGCGGCGATGTGCATTACGGAAGCAGGCGCAGGCTCCGATAACTCCGCGATTCGCACGCGTGCTGTGCTGGACGAAGATACCCATGAATGGGTTCTCAATGGGGAAAAAATCTTTGTGACAGGTGGCGATAAATCCTTCACCGAGTATCAACAACTCGGAAAAGGATTTATCGTTGTTTGGGCGACCATCGATCCGTCAGCAGGACGTGCCGGGATGAGAGCATTTGTTGTCGAGGGAGGCACACCGGGCGTACGCGTGGTCAAACTCGAGCACAAGCTGGGGATTCGCTGCAGCGATACAGCCGCAATTTCGCTGGTCGGTGCCCGTATCCCGTTTGATAATATCCTTGGTAGCCCAACGGTGGAGAAAACAACGACGGGGTTCAAGGGCGCGATGGCTACGTTCGACGCGACCAGACCTCTTGTAGCGGCATCCGGCTTGGGCGTCGCGCGCGCCGCTCTTGAATTCCTGAAAGAGAAGCTTGCCGAGAATGGAGTTCAGATCCGTTATGGATTACCACGCCAGAAACTGACATCCGTCGAGCGCGATGTGATTGATATGGAGATCATGCTGAAATCGGCGTGGCTGATGGTGATCAAGGCGGTCTGGATGGCGGACAACAAAAAGGCGAACGCGCTGGAGTCTTCGATGAGCAAGGTCAAGGGTGGGGAGACGTCTGTGAAAATTACACAGAAGGTCGTCGAAATTCTCGGTCCGCTTGGATATAGTCGCGAGTTCCTTGCCGAGAAATGGTTACGGGATGCACGAATCACCGACATCTATGAAGGAACGGGACAGATCAATCGCCTGGTGGTGGCGCGGCAGATACTGGGTTATTCAGGTTCGGAGTTAAGATAACGATGAAATATCATATCCATAAAGCAGTCGTGATCGGATCGGGGACCATGGGCGCGGCGATCGCAGCACATCTCGCAAACGCGGGCGTGCCCGTGACACTGCTCGACATTGTCCCAAAGGATGCGTCTTCGACCGGTAATAAAGAAGCGCGCAACAAGATCGTCAACGAGGGTTGGGACCGTTGTCTGAAAGCCAAGCCCGCCAACCTTATGTCAACCGAGCTCAGGACGTTTGTGAGGCTTGGCAATCTTGAAGATGATTTTGGGGCGGTTGGAGAAGCGGATTGGGTCTGTGAAGCGATCGTCGAGAATCTCAAGATCAAGCAGGAATTGATGGCGCGCATCGACGGGGTACGCAAACCGAACGGGATTGTGACCACGAATACCTCCGGCATTCCTGTGGCATCTATTGCAGATGGGCGCTCAGAGGGATTTAGAAAACATTTCTTTGGGACGCATTTCTTCAATCCGCCCCGCTACTTGAAATTGCTGGAGATCATTCCTACCGCAGATACGGACCCGGCAGTGGTTGAATTCATGTCTTGGTTTGGCGAATACCGTCTGGGCAAGGGCATCGTGGTGTGTAAAGATACACCGAACTTTATTGGCAATCGCGTGTTCTTTGGGATGAGTACCTTCGCGATGAACTTCATCCTGGAAAATGGATATACAGTTGACGAGGTCGACTCGCTAACCGGTCCATTAATTGGCCGACCCAAGACCGCCACGTTCCGCCTGGCGGATTTGGTGGGGCTGGATGTTTGGGAGCATGTGGGACGCAACCTTGCTCCATTAATTCCCCATGACCAGCTTGGACAGGAATACCTCAAAGCCGAGGCGCCAGCCAAATTGATGGCGACGATGCTAGAGCGCAACTGGTTGGGCAATAAAACAAAGGTTGGGTTTTACAAAGAAGTGCGCGGCGAGGATGGCAAGCGCGAGTTCTGGTCGCTGGACTTGAATACCTTGGAACACGTCCCTCCCACCAAGC
>JBKPQD010000117.1:0-6421 GCA_046733915.1 Chloroflexota bacterium | reverse complement strand
GCGCAAACCGACACGACGGGCTTGGTGGATTTGACCTGGGTGTAGCGCGTGCCCATCAAGCGGAAGTCCGCGCCGGCGGCATTGACCGTGGATGCTTTGTGCATCACATATTCATGAGGGACATCGCTGTACGCAAAGACGACCTGTTCGACGCCATGCTGCTTGATCAGGTCTACAAGCTCCTCCTCGGCGCGGATGGGGATACCGCTCGGATACAGGTCGCCTGCCAGCTCCGGCGGATAGAGACGCCCTTCGATATCCGGGATCTGAGTCGCAGTAAATGCCACGACTTGATAATCCTTGTTCCCGCGAAAGAACGTATTGAAGTTGTGAAAGTCACGTCCGGCCGCGCCCATGATAAGAGTTTTGATTGGCATAGGATTCTCCTATTCATAAAATCACCCTGAGGACAGTGTCCGGCGAAGCTCGGCTTTGGTTTTGAGCCTCTCCGTTTTTACCCAGCGTGACTTATATCCATTCTAAATAAATCTGGCTAAACGTAAAGAAAACGTTTAGCCAGATTCTTACATGACCTCGGGAGCCTGAATATCGAGCAGACGCAGAGCATTCGCAATCGCCTGCTTTGCGGCAGCCACGAGACGAATGCGGTCCTGCTTGATGTGCTCATTTTCACTCTGCAGAACCGGCACGGCATGGTAGAACGAGTGGAAGGCATTTGCCAAATCGTAGGCATATGCTGCCATGACTAACGGACGATATTCGTTCGCGGCCTGCTGTACTGCATTCGGGAAACGCGAGATCTGCTCGATCAATTCGATTTCGTTTTTGGTCAACTCATAATCAAATGTGGAAGTGTCCAGCCTCTCCAACGCCTGAACATTGGCTTTCTTCAAAATGGAGCTTGCTCTTACATGTGCATTTTGAATATAAGGCCCCGTTCGACCATCGAAGGATAATGCCTCATTGATATCGAAGACAATATCCTTGTTGTTATCAACGGCAAGCATGGAATAAACCAACGCGCCCAGGCCAACCTGCTCAGCGATCTTCATGCGCTCCTCGGCGGCGATATTGCCCGTGCGCTCGGTCTCAAGTGCCAGCACACGCCGAATCGCTTCGTCGTAGACGTCTTTGAAAATGACGACGCGACCTTTGCGAGAGGACATGCGTCCCTCCGGCAACGTCACGATGCCATAACCAAGGTGATAGCATTTTTCGGCTTGTGGAAAGCCCCAGAGCTTCAAGATGGCAAACGCCTGTTGCAAGTGCAGGGACTGTCCGACATCCACAACATAGATGGAACGGTCGACATGATACTGCTCGAACTTGACCTTGGCAAGCGCCAGATCCTTGGTGAGATACAGAGACGTTCCGTCACTGCGTAAGATAATATTGGTGCGATATTTTTCCTTTTTGAGGCCAAGCTTCTCGTCGATCTTGACCAGCACCGGACCACCTTGCGGGCGCTCGTCGTCCGCGATCCCTTTTTGGATCAGCTCTTCCACAATCGCCTTTGACGGTTCATCGACTTCGCTTTCATAGAACCAGACATCCATCTTCACATCGAGCATTTCCAAGACGGCGCGCAGTTCTGCCAGACTCCATTCGCGGGTCATGCGCCATAGCTCACGCACATACGGATCCCCAGCATCGTATTTGCGGTACATTTCCCGGCGCTCCGCATCATAGGCTTCCCGTTGGGCGGTCTCTTGTGGTGTTTCATTCTCTTTTTTGGTCAGGAGTTGGTTCGCTTCGATATACAGCTTGAGCAGCCACTGACCCCGCTCGTGTACACCCTCAGGTTCCTGCCCTTTGTAGAACTTGTCGTATATCCATAATACGGTAATAACGCCGAGACCTAAGTCACCGGGGTAGGAAGCGCGGATAGTGTCAAAGCCGGCAAACTCTGTCAGGCGGGCGAGCACCTCGCCGAGGATCGCATTGCGCGCGTGCCCAATATGAAACGAGTGAAGCATGTTTGGCTGAGCATACTCGACCATCACGCGCTCGTTCTTCGGTCTGCCTCGTCCAAAGTCGGCGCCTGCGGTGAGCACTTCTTCCACCACCCGGCGAGCGTATTCGGATGTAGTGAAATAGAGATTGAGATAGCCTTTGATTGCTTCGATGTGACTGATGCCGGCAACGCTCCCGATCTCAGACCTGATCTGCTCGGCGATTTCCTGAGCTCGCTGTGGCACCGGAACTTTGTTCTCTTTCCCGGAGCGCGCTTCCGTGGCTGCTGTTTGAAAGAAGGATGTAGAGATACCCCATTCGCCCGAGAAAGGGATGGGCTGCCATTTCAATTCAGCGAGCTGAATATCCTTCGCGGCACAATAGGCTTGGATTTTCTCTTCGATGAGTTGTTGTTCTTGTTCAAACATAAGTGAAGCAATCCTGTGGATTATTCGAAATTATATCAGCAGGTCAGGAACGCAAAATATTGCGGAACGCGACCGGCGATGTATGAATGCGTTCTAGGATGCGCTGCCCGCATTCTTCCGGGCTTCGTTGCGATGTATCCAGCTCAAGATCATACTGGGCGTATCGGTGGATTACACCAAATTGAGCCCGGGCTTGTCCGAGTGTGCGGTCTGCCCGATTGCGTTCGCGCTGTTCCAGGATCTCCAAGGGACAATGGATGCCAATCAAATAGGCATTCATGTCTGCGAATAGCTGTGCACATTCCTCGATCCAGATCTTTTCCACAAAAACATGATCGGCAACAATGTTGTTTCCTCGTTTGGCGGCAGCGGCGATGGCGTGGTGCATGCCTGAAACCAAGAGCATCCCGGTGGTCCCGGCATGAACGGCTTTGCCCAGCACATCATCCCAGAGTGGCTGGCTCAGATATCGTTCCGGGAGCATGAATAGGAAGCGGTCGATACCCATGTCTAAGTACGGGCTGGATAACTGAGTCTGCAAGCATTTCAGAATGCTGGTCTTGCCGGAACTGGATGTGCCATTCAAAAAGATGATTGTGCCTGTCATAGATAATAAAAAGCGGGAGCCTTGCGACTCCCGCTCTCACTGCAGAAACGAACTACTTGGACTTTTTGGTGTTCTTCGCCTTCGTAGCAACTTGTCCTGGTGTAAAAGAAGCAAGCTTCTTCATCAGGCGGCTCTTGCGGCGGGCGGCGTTGTTCTTGTGAATCACGCCCTTTTCAGCTGCTTTATCAAGGGTGCTGATCGCCTTCAGAACGGTTTCCTTTGTGTCCTCAGACCCCTCTGCGAATGCAGCCCGAGCCTGGTTGACGGCAGTACGAGCGGAACCGCGTACGTTACGGTTGTTTAAACGGCGCTTCTCGTTCTGACGGTTTCGTTTGATTTGTGACTTGATATTAGCCAAGGTCTTCCTCCGAAAATTTCTTGCCTTTCTTTATGGTGGCGATGTATTTTACATGAGGCGCCCTGATTTGTCCAGCACAATTAAGGTTTTGCTGCCACGACTGTGATACCGACTGAAGTAACTGCGGCGAGGATGGTCATAATCCTGCTCGTGTAAAAGCAGGATTCGAGGTAGCTTGCGTAGGGTCGGCACTGGTAGGGCTGCTATTCTTTCGCTCGGAAGCTTTGCTTGATTGTCGAATAGTACGAGGGGTGCAAATCAGCAGTCCCGCGTCCAACAAGGTCAAGTTGCTTGGAAACATCGGTGGCAAATCTAGGAAGGGGTGGGGATTGAGATTGAGAAGTAGAAAGAATCCTATACCTGTAACATCCCCTTAATTTACCCTAAGCAAACACACATGATATACGTGTTATATTATGTTGACACAAGAAATTAAGTTGCCTCCATTTTTGTCGTTCAGCTGCCTTTCGCCAAAGATAAGTCATGCTTTCATGTGGGGAATCCCCGAAATAGGAGGGTATGGATCAACAGACCTATTATCTTGCGCGCGTCGATGTCCTAAACTGGATACAAGAAATTTATAGGCTTCTTCTTTGGAGGAAAGCCCCTGAAACGATTAGTTGTTATCTTAATTATCCTTTTATTGACAAGTTGCGTATCACCGATTTCATCGTCAATTGATACTGTGCACACAGCGTCTGATCCTGTATTTGTGGGAGCGGGGGATATTTCTTCTTGTGACAGTAGTGCTGGGGAGGCAACAGCAGCCCTGATTAAGAACGTGCCAGGTACGGTTTTTACGACAGGTGACAACGCCTACCCGGACGGCTCGTTGTTTGAATATTTCGTTTGCTATGGTCTGACCTGGGGGGCATTTAAAAACCGCACTTACCCCGCGCCCGGCAATCACGATTATCACACTCCAAACGCCAAAGCTTATTTTCGTTACTTTGGGAAGAGAGCTGGTGACCCCGCGAAGGGCTATTACAGTTATTCTCTGGGCACATGGCATATCATTGTATTGAACAGCCATCTTCCAACAAACGCTGGCTCAGCACAAGAAGAGTGGTTAAGAGCAGATCTTGCCGCGCATCCCACAGTTTGCACGCTTGCATACTGGCACAATCCTCTCTTTAGTTCCGGCGTCACGCATGGCAGCGATCCCCAGATGAGACCTCTCTGGCAAGCGTTATACGAATACGGCGCAGACCTCGTGCTCAACGGTCATGAGCACAACTATGAACGGTTCGCACCCCAAGACCCGGACGGTCACCTGGACGAAACCCAAGGCATTCGTGAGTTTGTGATTGGCACTGGAGGTGGGGAACAACATTACCCTTTAGGCACCCCCCTTGCAAATAGTGAAGTGCGCAATTCAGATACCTTTGGCGTCCTCAAATTGACCCTGCATCCCTCGAGCTATAGTTGGGAGTTTATCCCCGAAGCAGGAAAATCCTTCCACGATTCAGGGACGGGCGTTTGCGTGGATTCATTTACATCCCACCAGCAGTAATCTGCTCAAGCCCAGCTTAGAAGAGTATTTCTTCGAGATGATACTGGCGCGCCATCGTCAGAAGATGAAGATATTTGTACCAGGGATAATGGTTGCTCCCTCTATTGGAATAAACGATCAGCACTATAAATCGGGCAATACTTAAAGCAATCCTCCTCAAGACATCACACTTGAGGAGGACTTGCAGCTACTCTAGAGGTCTGTGTATGCCCGCAGCCGTTAATCTATTCCGTTTCTTAATTCGGCAGTCTGGAGAACCCGAACGTAGGGCATCCAGGCTAAAAATCGTTTAGCGCATTCACGGAGACGTATCTCGCTTTATTTCGCCATGACGACGACGAAGTAACCGCCAAAGAGGCTCTCCTCTGCTTTCACGTAAGCAACGCCAATTTGTGTAGCTGTTGGATTCAAAATGCTGCCGCTATCCACCGCATGGGCGAGCCACCAATCGAGGGCTTGCTGGGGCGTAGCGTCTTTGGCTGCGTAAATCGTTTCCACAACCAAGGTTGCCTGAAATCCAGCATTGGCGACGCGCTGCTCGGGTGTGGACCCGTCGGTCTCACTCCGGTGGCTGAAATAGTAATTGCAAGCCATGTCTTTGGCGTGCTGCAATGCGGCAGTTGCTAGCTGTGAACTGGCATTCAATGCCGTCAAACCACTGCTGGTGCGTTTATTGTTAATCAGTGTCGTTAAGTCTGTGACGTAGGCATTGTTTTCCTGGTAGGCACACTGAGCCGAGCTGTTCTGCGTGGGATTGGATGCCGCCGGAGTGCCAGCGGGAGCAGAAGTTGCCTGGGCCAAAACGGTTGGGCTGACTGGTGTAGATGTGGATGGTAGTGTGGCGGTGGCTGTCACCAGATTGACCGGGATTTGCAGAACATCATTGACCTGCAAAGCATTCACATCCGTGATCACATCGGCATTGGCTTCGAGGATTGCGTCCGTATTGCTGTTAAAGCGGGCGGCGATTCCTGCCAGAGTGTCGCCCGGCAGGACGCGATATTCGACCTTCGTCCCGCGCGGCAAATTACCCGCGACGGCTGTCGTAGTTGGGAGTACGCTTCCGGCTGGAGGAATGGTAATGGTTTGACCGACGTAAATTACACCATTATTCGCCTGCATTGTCTCCAGATTTGCATAGTAGATCAGAAGGCTTCCCTCGTCTCCGAGATTAAATTTCTGGGCAATGGATTCGAGCGAATCACCTTCCTGGATCACGTAGGGTTGGTCACCCGTCGGTGTGAATGTGATGGTGATCGTGGGGGTGATGGTGATGGTCGGGGTAATGGTCGGAGTCGTAGTGGTTGTGGCGGTAAAAGTTGCAGTGACCGTCGGCGTGTCCGTCGCGAACATCGTACCCAGAGGTTTTCCCGGGCTTGCCAGCCAGACGACCAGCATGATGGCTCCCAGAATGACCAGCGCGACCGCCCCATACAGCAAATACGGACCCTTTTGCATTCTCCGTTTTCGATAGGAATTAATGACGTCTGATGTATTTTTTGAAGGTGGAGTTCGATTCAGCATGGTATGTCCTTTATGAAGGAGGGATGCAAGCCGCTTGCCTCCCTCCTGGCGGTAAAAATACAGGGTGCCGCCTGACC
>JBKPQD010000116.1:0-5785 GCA_046733915.1 Chloroflexota bacterium | reverse complement strand
TCTTGGGACCAGACGTGAGCGCGGCAATGGAAGCATATGGGTTACCGCTGGCAAGCACCGACCTGCCTGCTTGGGCGCGGGTGCTGCCCATGCCGTTGGGGCTATGGGCATCTGACGCGATCGTAGCTGTCTCGCCGACTTATGCCGACGAAATTCTGCATGAAGAATTTGGTTCGGGCTTACAGGATTTCTTTCGCAACCGGACCGATTCGCTGACCGGAATTTTGAACGGATTGGATACGGTTTCGTATGACCCACAAACAGACCGCACCCTGGCGATGAATTACAACGCCGATACATTGTCGATGCGACCGATTAACAAGACTGCTTTGCAGGAACGAGCAGGCTTGCCGGTTTTGCCGGATGTGACCGTGCTGGGTATGGTCACGCGTATGGATGTGCAAAAGGGTGTCGACATCGCCCTGAAAGGCTTGAGAATGCTGCGCCAACACAAGTGGCAGCTGGTGCTCCTGGGCGCGGGAGATCCAAAGCTGGAGGCGATGGCGAGGAAACTGCAGGAGGAAATGCCCGACCGTGTTCGTGTGGAAACGCGTTACGATGCAAAGCTTGCCCGCCAGATCTACGCCGGCGCGGATATTTTCCTGATGCCCTCTCGTTATGAACCGTGTGGCATCTCCCAGATGATCTCGTTGCGCTATGGCTGTATCCCGCTCGTGCGCGCGGTCGGCGGCTTGCACGACACCGTCACCGATAGCGAGACCGGATTTGTGTTTATCGACGCTAAAGTTAAGCAGTTCAATGACGCGGTTCGGCGGGGGCTGGCGGTATATTCCGATCAGGAGCGCTGGGCTGCCATGCAAAAGGCGGGAATGGCACTTGATTTTTCATGGCCGCGCTCGGCGCGGAAATACGTCGCTCTCTACAAAAAGCTCGTGGAAACCTCCAGTGTACGAACGGTAACGCCATAAAAACGATGTGAGGGTCTCATGAAAACACGCGCTGTAATACTTGCAGGTGGTGAAGGTTCGAGACTGGGAGTGCTCACCCAAAAACGGACGAAGCCCGCTGTTCCATTCGCTGGCAAATACCGCATCATTGACTTTCCCCTTTCAAATTGTGTTAACTCGGGAATCCTGGATTTAATGATCCTGGCGCAATACCGTCCGCAATCGCTGATCGAGCACGTTGGCTCGGGTGCGCCCTGGGATCTGAATCGCGACTTTTCCGGCGGTGTCAAGATTCTCACGCCTTATAAAGCGCGTAATGATTCCGACTGGTTTGCCGGGACGGCAGATGCCGTTCAGCAGAATTTTGGTTTCATCAAAAAGGATAATCCCGATTTCGTGCTGATCCTTTCCGGTGATCATATCTATACCATGGACTACGAGCCGATGATCTCGTTCCATATCGACCAGCAGGCGGATGTCACCATCGGCACGATCCGCGTACCGATCGAGGAGGCGTCCCGGTTTGGTGTACTGGCAACCGATTCCAAGTTCCGGGTCACCTCGTTCATCGAGAAACCGCCGAAACCGCCCTCGAATCTGGTCAATATGGGCGTATACCTTTTTAATCGCAAATTGCTGGATGAAGCCTTGTGGGAGGACCGGCAAAACACGAAATCGTCCCATGATTTTGGCAAGGACATCATTCCCAAGCTGATTCGGTCCAAGGCGCGAATATTTGCCTTCCCCTATACCGGCTATTGGATGGATGTAGGAACTATCGAATCATACTGGCAAGCGCATATGGATATGCTCTCGCCAAACCCGCCTCTCAAACTGTATAGCCCAGATTGGATTATTCACACGCGGACCGAGGAACGCGCGCCGGCGCGACTGCCCGGAAACGCAGATGTGTATGCCAGCATGATCTGCGACGGCTGTTATATCGGTAGCGGCGCGCGCGTGGAAAGCAGTGTGCTCTCTCCGGGGGTTGTCGTCCGCCCTGGCGCGGTGGTACGCGAGTCGATTCTCCTGACCGATTGCGTTGTCGAAAGCGGCGCTGTCATCGAACGCGCCGTTCTGGATCGCAAGGTTGTCGTGCAGACGAACGCGCGGGTGGGCTGGGGTGTCGCCGACCCACAGATCAGCATCGCAATCGTGGGAAAGAACAGTGTCGTCCCGGAAGGATGCGTTGTCGAGCCGAACGGTCAAATTGGTACAGATGTGGTAGTTGCCGACTTTGAAGAGAACCAGGTCCGCGCCGGACAATTCGTGCAAACCAGGAGATTGCCGAATGAACTTTAGCCGTGCCGGGGGCATCCTGCTTCATCCCACGAGTTTGCCCGGTCGATACGGGATTGGCGATCTGGGTCCGCAGGCATATCGTTTTGTGGATTGGCTCGTTTCGACCGGATGCAAGCTCTGGCAAATCCTCCCGCTGGGACCGACCGGTTATGGCGATTCCCCGTACCAATGCTTCTCCGCATTCGCGGGGAATCCCTATCTGATCAGCGTGGAGGCACTGATCGAGGATGGATTGCTTTCTCAGGAAGATCTTGTGGATATGCCAGCCTTTGGCACGGCGCGTGTAGACTACGGTTCGCTGATTCCCTGGAAACTGGACCTTCTGCAAAAAGCATTTTCCCGTTTGCCTTCCACCGCCGAAGGGTTTCGCAAGCAGTTCAAACGGTTCACCAAAGAAAATGCCGCATGGCTCGACGATTACGCCCTGTTCATGTCCATCAAGGAGGCGAACGGCGGCGGCGCCTGGAATGGATGGGATGAAGACATCCGCAAGCGCAAATCGGCGGCCCTGGAAAAGGCGCGTGGCGAGCATGCGGCGAATATCTTACGTTACTCGTTCTATCAATTTTTATTCTTCCGCCAATGGAACAAGCTGCGCGAGTACGCTCATGATAAAGGGATTACCATCATCGGCGATATTCCGATTTTCATCGCCTACGATAGTTCCGATGCATGGGCAAATCCGGAGCTATTCTTCCTCGATGAAAATAGTTTGCCTACCGTCGTCGCCGGAGTTCCGCCGGATTATTTCTCCCCGACCGGACAGTTGTGGGGCAATCCGCTTTACAAGTGGAGTGCCCACAAGAAGACGGCCTATCGGTGGTGGATCGAGCGTTTCCATGCCGTCTTGAAACTCGTGGATATTGTCCGTCTCGATCATTTTCGTGGCTTCGCCGGCTATTATGAAATACCCTTTGGTAGTCCTACTGCCGAGCATGGGCGCTGGGTCCCGGGTCCCGGAAAAGATTTTTTCAAAACGCTTTCGCCTGCCCTGAGCGCAAAGAAAGGCGGCACGCTGCCTATTATTGCCGAGGATCTGGGGGTGATTACGCCCGACGTCGCCGAGTTGCGCGATAGCTTTCATCTTCCCGGCATGAAAATTCTCCAGTTCGGTTTTACAAGCCCAGCCGACCCATTCTTACCTCATAACTACACAACGAATTGCGTCGCTTATACAGGAACACATGACAACGACACCGTCCGCGGTTGGTATGAAAGTGCGCCCGAGCACGAACGCGATTATGCACGCCGGTACCTGAGCTCCAACGGAAACGACATCGCCTGGGATATGATCCGCGCGATTTGGGCTTCGGTTGGCGTTTACGCCATAGCGCCGATGCAGGATGTGCTTAACCTGGGAGGGGAGGCGCGCATGAACTTCCCGAGCCGATTGGGCGGCAACTGGGAATGGCGGATGGGGGATGGTGATCTCAGCGAGTCGCTTGCAAACCGATTACGGGAATTGAATATGCTTTACCTGAGATAAACAAAACAGTCTGTCATTTCTGACAGACTGTTTTATTGCGGCATGAATTATGGCTGGATCTGACTGTTTATTTCTTGAATAGGGAGAGATACTCGCCGTAGCCCTCTTCCTCCAGCTTTTCCACCGGGATAAACCGCAGAGAAGCAGAGTTCATGCAATAGCGTAAGCCGGTGGGTGCGGGACCATCGTCGAAGAGGTGTCCCAGGTGGGAGTTGCCGTACTTCGAGCGGACTTCCGTGCGTGCCATGAATAACTTGTAATCGGTGCGCGTGGTGACGTTCTCCGCCTCGAGCGGTTTCGTGAAGCTCGGCCAGCCCGTGCCTGAGTCATATTTATCGAGCGAGCTGAATAACGGTTCGCCCGAGACAACATCCACGTAAATTCCGTCCTTCTTGTTGTTCCAATATTCATTGCTGAAGGCGCGCTCCGTCCCTTCGTGCTGGGTGACTTCATACTGAAGCGGCGATAGTCGTTTGCGCAATTCGACATCAGATGGTTTGGTAAAGGTTTTCATTCCGGCCTCCTATAAAATAAATACGTGTCTTCATTGTATGCTTCTTCGTTAAGTCGAGCATGAATTTGGCGGTCTTTTCCCATGCCTTAAGATTCTCGTAATAAATAGGCGTTTTTAGCCTGCTTTAATCTGTCGTCCTTGAATTTCGAATGGGAAACCTTTAAAATCTTGCACATCGTTACACCAATGCACAAACAAGGAGTCGAGAAGATGAGCACGATCAAAGTCTCTGCTACGTCGCGAACGTCTGCCGTGGCAGGTGCAATAGCAGGGGTCATCCGGGAACATAAATATGCGGAAGTACAAGCCATCGGCGCGGGCGCTGTCAACCAGGCGATGAAGGCGCTGGCCCTTGCCACCGGTTACCTAAAAGGAGACGGCATCAACATTGCCTGCACGCCGCAGTTTGTGGATCTTACCGTGGATGATAAGGTCAAAACTGCCATCAAGCTGGTGATCCAGCCTACCTAGAATTGCGTTCGAGCACTGGGATGTTATCCCAGTAGTTTTCCTTTGCTTGATCGGACTTATTCGACGCTGACAGGCTTGTCCCGATCGGTTAGGTTGACCACAATCGCGTTGCTGGCCCTGATCAGGTTCTCAGGCGTGATCATGATTTCCTCACCCCATTGACCGGCACCCGTTCCAAGGATAGGTTCGTGGACAAGACTCGCTTCCAGGAAAGACCGGAACCCGGACGGTTGCCAGCCAAAGGCCGGAATCGAGCCAATCACATAGCCGGTCGTCTCTTTGACAACCGCCGGGTCCGCCATCCGAATATTGCGCGATCCAATCGCTTTTTTAAGATTCCCTGAAATGGCATTCTGATCACCGCCCAGCATGACCAGCACGCGCTCGCCGGTATCCACCTGGAAAATGAGCGTTTTGACGGCTTGTCGCTCTGCAAAGCCGAGTACACGGGCGACATTCGCCGCGCCTTTTTCTGTATCCGGCGAGAAGCTTTTGGGCTCGTAGGGGATATTGTGCTCGTCCAGATACATGTGGGCTGGGAGTTTGTTCACGTTCGTTCGCTCCTTGCGGCAAGATAAATTCCGAGCAGGATCAAGGCACCGCCGATGATCACAGCCAGAGCCGGTGTTTCCTGTAACAAGAAGAATGCCAGGACGGCCGAACCGATCGGCTCGCCTAGCGTTGTCACGGCGACAAAAGCAGCCGGCACGTAGCGCAACGCCCAATTGTACGTCGAATGACCGATCAGCTGGGGGAAGACTGCCAGCAGAAAGATCCAGCCGTACGTATGAGCAGGATAACCCAATATGCTTTGGCCGGCTACCAGCGTAGTGACGATCAGTGCGATGGCCGCAATGCCGTAGACCAGAAAGATGTAAGGAACAAGCGACATCTTCGCTCGCAGCTTTCGACCAATGATCAGATAACCGGAAACGGTCCAGGCGCCGATCAGAGCCAGGAAGTTGCCCCACATGGCACGGCCTTGCAAAATCTGCCGGAAGTCGGGACAGCGCAGACCATTCGCCCACGCGCACGCATCAGACAACCCAATCAGTACCCCGCCTAAAATGGCGATCGCCAACCCGACGATTGCTGCCCGCGTCA
>JBKPQD010000115.1:0-4386 GCA_046733915.1 Chloroflexota bacterium | reverse complement strand
TGTGAGCTCGATGCAAAACGTCATTGGTCAATATGAAGGGTTGCTGGCCAAATTGAATCCAGATCAGTAAACCTGAAAAACGAGGGATCGTCAAAATGCATTCGTAGTGGTAAACGTTTCGGAAGTTCTCTTAGACCGTATATCATCTGAGTGATGGTCATTGGCAAAATGATTGTCACTTTTTTCTTTCCTCAAAACGAAATATTACATTCTTGACCTCATATATATATATATATATAATTCATCTGCTTTTATGGATGAGTTGATGAGACCAGTGAAAAAAATAAATAGGATGAATGTGTCGTCTCTTCCTCAAGATGTTTTGGGGAAGCATTTGCATTTCCCTGCAAAACGTCCATCCTCCCAAGAAACTCATATTGAACATGTAAAGATTCAAATGGAGCATCTTATTGTGCTGCGGGACTATCACTTGCTCAAAATGCGACTAACCGATCAGGGCGACCTGCGCGAAAATTATCGGACCATCGCTGATTCAATCTCCGGCGTCATTTCCCAGTATTCAGTTCTTTTGGCTAACCTGAACTCTAAATAAATTAAAATCAATCAGTCCCTCGGACGAGATCTCGTCCGAGGGACTTTGGCATTTACGGCACTATGCTGAAGAGACTATTCGCAGCCGTGCGACTCGACAAACGTATTTTTCCACGTGTACAGGTAAGCATTTAGGGAAGGCTCGGGTGTGAAATTCGTCGTCCCATCCGATACCGTCCCGGATGCCTGCGCTTCGCGGTATTTCTCTCGGCCCTGCACATTCACATTGCAACCTGGCGAGGGTTGATTGTGATCATGGGCGTGATAGGCAAGGATATCACCTGTGCCAATCCAGGTCAGATCGATAAAGACGTCGAAGGACAAGCCTTGCACATAATCGGTGACTT
The DNA here is from genome assembly GCA_046733915.1 of Chloroflexota bacterium. Taxonomy (GTDB): domain Bacteria; phylum Chloroflexota; class Anaerolineae; order Anaerolineales; family Villigracilaceae; genus Defluviilinea. The sequence goes on along the minus strand of JBKPQD010000115.1, from coordinate 3,487 downwards.
GAACGGTAGTCGTCAGCCTGGCAGAATCCAAGTTCCCAAAGAACTTGATTTCCGAGGGCGATAGCGACTTACGGCCATATGCCCCCAGTAACGGTTGTCCTGTACACATATCATACTGGGACAGTTCAAGGCTGATTAGTAGTGTTTCGGCTGTATCGATTTCCACAATCGTTTTAATGCACCCGGATGCATCTATGCTCGAAAAATAAGCCCACGCCTCCTGCCCCTCCGCCTGGATTACCTCTGCAGATGCTGCAGTCTGCGGAACGAAGGCAACCAGCGATAATACGAGGATCGTAAACAATCGAATTATGATTTTCATGGTACGTCCCTTTCTGTAAAAAAACAACACTGCCCGATTTCATTTTTCGGTACACCTCCTCGTCCCCTATTCATACCAGGAAAATTAATAGCGAAACCGAAGACCGGTTTCGCTATTTGCGCGCCAGGCACCCCGCACGATGTATTCGCAAGCGACCAAATAAGGGTACCTGGTGTATCGCTTCTTATATCTTTATTATAGTCATCGTGACGCCCGAGTCAATCAGACAAGTGAAATTTCCTGTCATGACTATGGAAAACCTTCCGGATGGGCGCACACAGCGGTTTTGCAGGCGGACAGCGGCTTTACGCCACATCGAATTGCATGCTATACAACTGCGCGTAGATGCCATTCAACTTGATTAACGCTTCATGACTTCCCTGCTCTTCGATGCCGCGATCCGTCAACACAAGGATCCGTTTTGCATTGCGGATCGTGGATAGGCGGTGGGCGATGATGAAGGTGGTGCGATCCTTTGCCAGCTCCTGCATGGATTCCTGGACCACTCGTTCGCTTTCATTATCTAAAGAGCTTGTAGCCTCGTCAAAGATCAGCACCCGAGGATCCTTCAGGAAGACGCGCGCGATGCTCAAGCGCTGTTTTTGTCCGCCTGAGAGTTTCACGCCGCGCTGACCGATGTCGGTATGATAGCCATGTGGCAGTGACAGGATGAAGTCGTGCGCATTGGCTTTTTTCGCGGCTTCGACGATCTCCGCTTCGCTGGCATTTGGCCTCCCGTAGCGTATATTCTCGAAGACGGTTCCGGCAAACAGATAGACATCCTGTTGAACAACCCCGACGTTCCTGCGCAGGGAATGGATTTGAATATCTTTGATGTTGACGCCGTCCAGCCAAATCTCGCCGTCCGTAACCTCGTAAAAGCGCGGTAGCAGTGAGCAGAGCGTCGTCTTGCCTACTCCGGAGGATCCGACCAAAGCAACCGTTTCCCCAGCGTGGACGTCCAGGCAAATGTTCTGGAGAACATGGGCGTGGTTCTCCTTATAGCGGAATCCAACATTCTTGAATTCCACATGGCCCTGAACATTTTGGATTTCCACCGCACCTGTTGCATCCTGGATTTCCGGCTCGATTTCCATGATTTCCATAAAGCGTTCGAACCCGGTAAATCCCTGCTGGTATTGCTGGATGATCTCGCTGAAGCGCAGGATCGGTTCGATGAAATTGCCGATGTACAACAGGAAAACGATCAGGTCCGCCAGATCGAGCGATGCGCCGGTGACGATGCTCGCCCCGCCAACAATGACGACGGTGATCGTCATCAGCTGTGTAAAACCGGTCAGCCCTTCGTACGACAGGGCCTCGTTTTTGTAGCGTAGCTTCCTGCTTTCCAAAAACCGTTGATTTGCACCTCCAAATTTTTGGGCCTCGATTGCTTCGTTGGCGAAGGACTTCACCACCCGGATACCGGAAAGCGTGTCCTCCACCTGGGCGTTGATATCGCCGATGCGCTCCCAGTTCCGCTTAAAGATCGAATGCATCCTTCTGTAGAAGTAGGAAGCGTAGATCACCATGATGGGGAGAAAGAAAAAGACAACCAGGGTCAGAGGCGCATTAATCTGCAGCAGGATCACAAAAGCGCCGATGCCTTTGATCGAGTAAATGAGCAAATCCTCTGGTCCGTGGTGGTAGAGCTCGGACAACCAGAACAGGTCATTGGTGATCCGCGACATCAATTCCCCGGTGCGCTGCTCGTCATAAAAGCCGAACGACAGCTTTTGATAATGTGCGAACAGCTCGCTGCGCAGGTCGCTTTCCATCATGGCGCCCATCGTGTGTCCACGATAAGCGACATAGAAATTGCAGGCTGTGTGTACCATGACCAGCGCGAGCATCAACAGCCCCACTTGCGCAATTCGACCCAGTGCATCCGGCTGCGGACCCGCCAGAATATTTTTAGTAATGTAGCGCGTGCATAAGGGCAGAAGCAAGGTGATACTGGCGACGACCAATGCACAGACCATCACCGAAACAAATAGTCCTAAATAGGGTTTGTAGTACGAGAAGAACTTTTTCGTGCGAGCATTCATACCGTTACGATCTCCAATCGATTAAAAAACAACCGCGGATTCCACCGCGGCGCGAAAGGGAAATAAAAAGCCACGGGGTAGAGTACACCCGCGGCATTAAGTTTCAAGTCAACTGGAAATCGAAGAAGGTATGCAGTCTACGGATGCACTCACAGAAAAAACGCTATTCTTTTGAAACGGGCGGTCATGTGAGCGCACCTCCTTTGGAAAGAATTCAATAATCTTCCTTACGGAAAACCTATCGTAAGACAAATTTAACTGTACTGGTACGGTTTGTCAAGGAGCAAGCTTGGATGTTCCATCTGCTGGTTTGGTGGTGCTATACTCATAGTATCCTTATCAACCAATTGGATTTCTATATGTCGAACAGCGTGGATGCAAATCACAAGCCGATCCTAGAAAAAGAAGAATCGCGTGTAACAAGCTTGGAGTTGTTTTTTGATCTGGTTTTTGTTTTTACCCTCACTCAACTCTCCGCCTTATTATTCCGGTCTTTATCTTGGGAAAGTTTACTGCAATCGAGTTTGATTTTCATCGTCTTGTTTTGGATGTATGGGGGATATGTCTGGCTCACGAATAGCGTTCCTCCCATTACGTGGGGTCTGCAGCTTCTGCTCATCGCCGGGATGGCAGCATTTTTAATCTGTGCATTAGCGATCCCGAATGCGTTCCATGCTGCCGGCTTGACCTTCGGCATTGGATATTTGATCGTCATCCTTGTCCATGGATTCCTGTACGTGCGCGCCGTGGGTTGGGGAAAAACTCGATTTGTACCAATGAATCTCCTGGCGGCTGCCACAGTGATCAGCGCGGGATTCGTGGATGGACCGGCTCGCTATTGGCTCTGGATTCTGGCAATTGCCGTGCAGGTTTTTACTTCCTTCCTCGGGACAGGACTTAGCTTCGAAATTCGAGTCAACCACTTTGTCGAGCGGCATGGACTGTTGCTGCTCGTTGCTCTTGGAGAATCGATCGTTGCGATTGGCGTGGGTGCCCTGGACTTGAATTTGCCCCTCATTTTCGCCGCTGTCTTAGGGCTGATTCTTTCTGCAGCCTTGTGGTGGATTTATTTTGCCCGCGATGAGGAGGAGGCACGTGCCCATATGCTCGTTCGATC
>JBKPQD010000114.1:0-5711 GCA_046733915.1 Chloroflexota bacterium | reverse complement strand
CCCCTTTTTTCACCCAGAAGACGCAATCCGAGATTCCTTCATAGGTCTCGTGGGCTCGGAGATGTGTATAAGAGACAGGAATTCAGGTGATCCGGCGAGAGGACCATTGGCGATGAACGGTTCATCGCCCCACATGCCGTCGTAGTACCACTTGAAAGCTTCCTTCCAGCTATCGGGGATCGTGGACTTGTAATTGCCCTTGGCGTCACCCGAATAAATCTTCTCGGCGCCGCCGTAGAACGTACCGACGGACTGAATCGATTGCCACTGCGGTACATAGCCGACCTGAACGATCTTGGTCGCGTCAAAGTCGGGGGAGGTTGCATCGTTACCGTTGACGTCGACGGTCAGGATCTTGGCGATCTTGGTAACGGTGTCCCAGTTCCAGTCAACTTCGCTGCCATCGGGCATCTTGTATTTTTCGCCGTACTTCTGGGGAGGATAGTTGAGACCAGCCTCGTCGAAGAGAGCGGGCACAAAGTACATTGCGCCAGGGAACACTGCAAACGGCAGACCAACCTGTCCCTCTTCGGTCTGGTAGAACTTCACCAGAGCGGGGTCGAAGATCGAGGTATCGAAACCACTTTCTGTAATATACGGACCCAGGTCGAGCCACTGGCCGTAGAAGTCATTCGAACCACCCCAACCTACTGGGCCGACGATGTCGGGACCAGCGCCGGAGGCGATCTGTGTCGAGAGGGTATCGCGAGCGCTGTTGTAGGGGACGATTTCGAGAATCAGCTGGATCTTATCCTGGGAAGCATTGAAATCAGAAACAACTTCTTCCTGGGTCTTGATCTGGGGGGCATCGGTACCGGTTCCCAAACCTACGAACCAGCGGATGCAGACTTTACCGCCCTGGCATTCCGCGACCGGGTAAGGTGTCAGAGTGGCGGTAGCGGCAGGGGCTTCGGTGGCACCAGCAGCTTCTGTGGCCGCTTGAGTCGCCGCCTCGGTCGCTGCTTCCGTTGCTGCCGGGGCTTCGGTCACAGCGGGGGCTTCAGTGGCAGCCGGTGCTTGGGTGGCCGCCGGGGCTGCACCACCGCATGCCGTGAGGACCATCGATGCGATGATCAACAGGGACAGAATAGACAAAAGTTTCTTCATGGTGAGATTTCTCCTCAAACTAGAATTTGGAATGGACAATTAAGGAAGCACAGGGTTGGTACAGGGAAGGATGTTCACCTCCTTTCAAGGCTAGTCTAATGCTCAAGAGTCGCACCCGCAGGAGCGGCGGAAAATGATCTCTGTTGGCAGGATAATCACCTCTTCGGAAGGATGATTCTCCAGGAGCCCAAACAACCGTTCGGTGGCAATCTTTCCTACCCGTTCGGTTGGTGCTCGGACTGTGGTAAGTGGAGGATTGAGGAACGGAGCAAAGCCCAGGTCGTCAAATCCGATCACGGCCACATCGTCCGGGATTCGAACGCTATGCTCATGCAGCGATTTGAGCACGCCGATCGCCGCATCGTCATCACCTGTAAATACAGAGTCAAACGCGATGTGCTTATTTTTGCCAAGAAATTCATTCATGACGGTATAAGCAACATCGCGTTCAAAATCGCCGTTTAATATTAAGTTGTCATCAATGGGAATGCCATTCTGTTGCAGAGCAGCTCGATACCCCGCTTCCCGTCGAGCCGAGTCCTCCTGGTGGACGGGACCTCTCAAAAAGAGAATCCGTTTTTTACCATGGACCTTGATCAAATGGTCGACTAACACACGGGTAATCTCGACATTTTCCACGGTAACACTCGGAATCGGTACATCTGCAGGCGGGGTGCGGTGCACCAGGACCATGGGGAAGCCTTTGGAGTTCAACGATGCCAAGTCATCATCCATCAAGCCATCTGAAAAAACAAGTAAGCCATCCGTATTATGCGGTCCGATAGGGGGCTGCATGTGATCCCGGCTGTTTGCGTGGTAGGTTGCGACAATTAAGTTATAACCTTTTTGCCGAACGACAGCTTCCACACCATTCAGGAGGGGAACAAAAAAATCATTATGCAGATTGTTGAGCAGCAACCCGATCACGCGGGTCTTGCGGCTGGCCAGATTGCGTGCCGCGGCATGCGGCACATACCTCATCTGGTTCATCACCTGATCTAATCGCTCTGCTACTTCCGTCGAAACCGGTGCATTCTTATTGATAAAACGGCTGACGGTTGCCACAGAAACCCCTGCTTCTCTGGCAACATCCCGGATTGTAACAGAAGAGGAAGAACGACGGGTCATGTTTGTGTAACCGTTTACTGTAACCGATTACATTATTTCACAACCCTTTTTCACCGTCAACCAACGCTTTCCTTAAAAAATGCTGTCAAGCACAATTCTCCACGGCAGATTTGTTATTGAATAATGTAACGGCTGACAGATTGCGCGGGATAGGACGTCTCTCCCGCTAACTGGACTGTGCCGATATTCTCAACCTCATGATCGGGATCGAAGAGCCACGTCACTGCCTGAATATCTGTCTGGTCGCCGATTCGAATAGCCTTTGTCTTTGCTTCCTGCGCCAAATTCACGACCATGACGGTCAGCGCACCATCCTCGCGCCGCGCCGCGTAAACTTGGAGATCTGGATCGTCCGACGAGGAGTATAGCAGCTCACTGCCGAACTTTTTGTACATTTGATAGGTGTAATAACTGGGGAATACATCATAGGCGCTGATCAATCCTAATCCACCTGAGCCGCCCTTCGCGGTCAAATACCATTCATTTGCCATGAGTACTTTGTTCTTGATCATGCTGCCCAAGACGGCAGCCATCCAAATGGCGTTGTAATGCGAGTCTGGCGTTGTCGGTTTGCCCACAGACTTATCATACGCAGAATTAAACTCGGTGACGGCAATTGGCAGATCTTTGCCTGTATATTCGTCAATCAGCTCGCGGGCGTGCACGAAAATTTTATCCCATTCTTGCGCATTGAGTCGCAGCTCGTCGAACGACGGGGGACCGGACGTACGCGAACTTGGAAAAGGATAGCGATGAAACGATACTACATCCACCATGTCGCCATTCGCCTTGAGAAATTCAATCATCCAGGTTTCATCCCATTCGCCAAAATTTGTGGTCACGCCGGGGCTTGGATCATAGCTGAATTGATTAATTTCTGGCCCCACCAGTTTTATCGTGGGATCGACTTTTTTCATCGCTTCCGCAAATGAGCGCCATTCCTGGTTGAAACGATTTACATCATACGTTTGCCCCTGACTTTTCAACTCCGCGTTATACAGGGTAGGTTCATTGCCAATATTCCAATATTGGACGTTATATTTCTTGACGATATTTGCATAGCGCACCATCTCGGCAGCTTGTTCTGGTGTTCCACCGAGCAATCGTACGCTGAAGAGAACCGTGGCTCCCATTTTGTTGGCAAAGTCCATGAGCTGATCGATCTGCTGGGGTGTCACATTGTTGTGATCTCCCCACGCGCCGGCTGGAAAACGCAGAATTTTTATACCTGAATCGTATGCCTCGGGGAGCATATCAAAGGAGACGATCAGCCACGGTCCATAGTTGGAACCATAGATCAGAGGACTAATCGGTCCGAGCGATGTCGATGGATCCACGTATAACACGCCGGGAACTGCGGTTGGTACCGGTGTCGATGTAGGTGGTAACGTCGCAGTGGGGAGGGGCGTTTGTGTCGGGATCACCGTCGCTACCGGTGCTGGCGCGGTCGGAGCCGCAGCTCCGCAAGCAGAAAGCAGCAGTGAAAGCAAAAGCAATCCGAACAGAATACGCCTCATAGGTAACTCCATTAAGTCATGTTGGATAAATGTTACCATGTGTTAAAAAGAAAAGAGACAGCAGTTGATGCTGTCTCTTCCCACAGGTTCCAGGGTTACATCGTCACCCGGCCGCGCGTCAGCATGGCGAGGACGGCAACAAAGAGGGCCGAGCCAATCACCGACCACACAATCGGGAAAGCCCGGCCACCGACATTGATTGCGAAGATCTCAGGCAAGCCGAGCAAACCGGCGATCCAGGTGCCAATGACAGCTCCCACAAAGCCAACCAGTGTCGATGTGATGCACCCGCCTACGGAATAACCCGCCAGGGCCTGCCCGATCGCGCCGCACACTGCGGCGATGACCAGCAGCACGACAAAATCTAACACTGACATTTCGCTCTCCTTTCGCTTTCTTAATCTTTCGGTTCCCATTGCCCAGTGCTCAAGTTCTTAGCATATTTATTCTTCACAGCATTCCACGCTGTCCGAAATGAAATCTCTTCCTGGGAAATGTTCATCGGGCGTTTTACAGCAGCCTGGTACTCGAGCCAGGCATGATTGCCGAGTACCGCATATTTCTCTTTATCCCAAATGAAATTCAGCTCGCAAAAGCATTTGAAAAGTTTCGTTATTTACAAAAAGCGGTAAATGATTTCACGAAGGTTTCTTGAGCATGTACAGGCAGAATTTCCCACAAGTTCAAAGGTAGCTCCTGTACAGAGTGATAAGGCATATTTAATAGCAAAGGCTGAGCGAAGACGCTAGAATCTTCGCTCAGCCAGGGTGATTGTTTACATATCGCGATTGACGTCGCGCGTGTCGAGGTTTCTCAGGAACATATCGAGCTCGTTGGCCGCTTCATCGCGGCTGTAGCCGTAGCGTTCCTGAATGATGCCGGCAAGTTCATCATAGTGACCGTTGATTCGATCTAACTCGTCATCGGTCAGCCGACCCCATTGCTGTTTTACCTTACCTTTTAACTGTTTCCATTGACCTTCCAAAATATCCCTATTCATGACTTGAACTCTCCTTTCTTGCATATTATGCAAATCGGACGGGAATAGGCTTGCCTGATGGTTTAGGCGAAGTCATAAGGTTTAAACGACCGAACAGGGACTTTGTTACTAAAAGTACTTTGTTGAATCACTAAGATACAGTCGCATCCTTAATTTGTATGACAAATTAAGGACTCTGCACGAGAGCTGCCCTGGTTCGGAATGCCTCTCAATTACGCGGATCGAGATACTTTAATCCCGAGCCTGTATTGAACACGACAATTCGTTCCTCAGGCTGAACCCACTTCGTCTCAATCAACTTTTGCAATGCAGCCAGTGTCGCGGCACCCTCGGGAGCCGCGAATATCCCCTCCATACGGGCAAGCTCTTGTTGTGCCTGCAGGATTTCTTCATCACTTACCGCCACAGCCATGCCATTGCTCTCATAGATATCATGCAGAATTAAGCGATCGGCAAAACTCTTTGGCACCCGCAAGCCCGATGCGATCGTGTGCGCTTTCAGCCAAAATTCGCAAAAGGATGCATGACTCTCAAATGCTTTCACGACCGGCGCACATCCATCGGCTTGGACAGATACCATGCGCGGGCGTTTCGTATTGTCCAGCCAACCCAAAGCTTCGAGTTCGGCAAAGGCTTTCCACATCCCCACTAATCCCGTCCCGCCGCCGGTGGGATACACGATGACCTCTGGCAATTCCCAGGCAAATGATTCTGCCAGCTCGTAGCCCATCACCTTTTTGCCTTCGACACGATAGGGTTCCTTGAAGGTGGAAACATCGAACCAACCTTCGGCGCGCGCTTTCTCGCCCGCTATACTGGCTGCGTCGCTGATCAGTCCATCCACCAGAATAACTTCTGCGCCGGTCATGCGACTCTCTTCGATGTTGGCATAAGGCGTGTCTTTAGGCATGAAGATGTGCGCTTTCAAACCGGCGCGCGCCGCATAGGCAGCCATGGCT
>JBKPQD010000113.1:0-1524 GCA_046733915.1 Chloroflexota bacterium | reverse complement strand
CCCCGCTCTGCAGACCATCCGTGAGCGCCGCCTGCCGCTGCTCGGACGATCCATGGGTCCATGACTCGGGGGAGACGTAGCCCTGTGTCTCGCGCTGGATGCGGTCGTCGCCCACAGCAGCCGCGGCATCGAGTGCCTGCGCAATATCTTGATTCGTCACCTGCGCCAGGTAACCGGTGTCGATGGCGTGGGCTGCCCATACGCCGGCCAGGCAGTCCGCCTGGAGTTCCGTTTGAACGGACTCGCTATCTGGCCCGGTGGCGTTTGAGCTGTTCGACAGTGCCCCAACCAAGTCCTGCACGTGATGGCCGTACTCATGAGCAAGCACATACGCCTCGGCGAACGAGCCGCCCTCGGCGCCAAAGCGCCTCTGTAGTTCATTAAAGAAGTCGAGGTCCAGATAGACTTTCTGGTCGAGCGGACAGTAGAACGGCCCCATGGCGCTGCTGGCAGTTCCACAGGCAGCGTCCGTGTAGCCTGTGAAAAGAACAGTATCGGCTTCTGTGTACTGGCTCCCGCGCTGGGCAAATTCATCGCTCCAATACGATTGGATGCTGTTGACGTAGCCAACAATGCGGCAGTCCTCGCGGGTATTCGCGTCTGCCCCTGTCTGGCATTGCGCCTCCAGGTCGTTGACTCCGCCAGCGTACTCGGTCGCGGGTAGCCCTTCCCCGCCATCACCCGTTGTCGAGCCGGTCACATTCCCGCCCAGTAGCATGATGATGATGGTGATGATTAGACCAAGTCCTCCACCCCCCACAGCGATGGCAGTTCCTGGTCCGCGCCGGCCACGCCGGTCCTCCACTTGAGAAGGATCCAGGCGCGAGTTTCTGTTGAATGACATTTTTTATCCTTTTCTCTGAGCTTCTCCAGGGCGCAAAAGTGACGCACCGGAGCGGCAGATGTTAACGAACTGCTGTTGCCGCTTCTTCACACTGCCGCCAAGCGGCGTGCTTCGCTTATCTCATGAATCACTTAACTCTTTTTGTGAGATGATGTTATGGAATTCTTATCAGGACGCGGGCAAATATCAGATAAGCACGGTATGACTATGCCCGCCAGGCAATGGCAGACCCACGGGTCTCTGCCCATTACGAGGAGATCGCCAAGAAAGCTGGCAGGCAGCCGTTCCGGGTGGCGGGCAAGAATTTGTTGGAGAAATAAATCCGGGTAGGAAGGAAAGTTTATCAATATAGAAAGGGCGGGATCAACCCGACCCTGCGGATTTACAATCCATGGCATGGCCAAATTTGATCCGCAAAAGCACCATCGTCGTTCTATTCGTTTGCCGCATTATGATTATTCCCAACCCGGGGCATATTTCGTAACGATTGTGGCATGGCATAGGGAGTGTCTCTTTGATGAGATCGTAAACCATGAGATGAAATTAAGCCCTTATGGGGAAATTGCTCAGAAATGGTGGAACGAAATCCCGATTCATTTTCCAACTGTAGAAACCGGTGCGTTTGTCATCATGCCGAATCATGTTCATGGAATTATTTTGATTGAGGCACGTAGGGGCAC
>JBKPQD010000112.1:0-8960 GCA_046733915.1 Chloroflexota bacterium | reverse complement strand
GTAGTCAACCGCAGCGCTTCGGCAAAGCCGACGATGTAGGGTACGTTCTGGGTACCGGCGCGCAAGTTGAACTCCTGTCCCCCACCGGTCAGGTGAGAAACCAGGGGCGTGCCCCGGCGGATATATAACGCGCCGACACCTTTCGGTCCATAAAATTTGTGCGCGCCGAGCGACATCATATCCACACCGAGGGCTTGCACATCCAGAGGGAGATACGCCGCGGCTTGTACAGCATCGGTATGGAAAAGAACGTTACTCGCATGACAGACTTCTGCAATCTCCTGGATCGGATTGATGGTACCGATTTCGTTATTGGCATACATCACAGACACGATGGCGGTGTTCTCACAGATCGCCTTGGAAACGACCTCCGGCGTGATTCGGCCCTTGGAATCGACATCCAGCCACTCAATCAGAAAACCTTCATATTTTTCCAGGTATTTCAAAGTGTTGGTAATTGCCGGATGTTCGGCACGCGAAGCAAGGATCCATTTTGCGCCTGTCTTTTCCCGCATGGCGTATGCAGCACCGCGAATGGCAAGATTATCCGATTCGGAACCACACGAGGTGAAGATCACTTCATCGATCCGACACTTTAGGATGGAGGCAACCATTTCACGGGCAGAGTCCACCGCAGCTTCGGCAATCTGTCCATAACGGTGGATGGACGAGGGATTCCCGAAAGAACCGGAGAAAAAGGGCGTCATCGCCTCCAGGACGCGCGCGTCCACGGGCGTTGTGGCCGAATAGTCAAGGTAAATCATGAGAAAGATTATACCCTTGGCTGTCGGAGCCGTAGGAAATTTGTGGGATATTCGTATCTTATTCTAGGGTCGAAATGCAGGTAAAATAGCGGCTCTTTTGGAAAGGAGTAGGAATGCTTAAAACTCGATTAATAAAGGTGCAAGTACTGTTCGTACTCGGAGCAATTTTGATTGCTTCCTGTGGTGGCGGAAATGTGCCGGAGACGACTCCCACTAGCGTGAATGTGGCTCAGATCCAAACGAATGCCGTGGGGACATTTTCTGCTGGTCTGACATTAACTGCGCTGGTCGCGCCGACGGATACGCCGATCCCCACACAGGCAGCTACCACACCGCTTGCACCGCTAGTCACCAACACTGTGGGGACGCCACTGTTACCCGGCACAACCGCTGGTGCGCCGGTAGGCGGGGTGGCTGCCACAGCGTCCTGCTATGGGTTGACATTTGTGAGCGATGTAACCATCCCGGACAATACAGAATTGGATCCAGGTGAGACATTCACCAAAACATGGAAGGTACAAAATACCGGTTCATGCGCCTGGGACGCCGGATTCAAGCTCCAATCGACGGGAGGCAACGCGATGGGCGGGACCGCCTTTACGCTGCCCGCTACCGTTGCGGCCGGTGCCACGTATGACATCTCTATCCCAATGACCGCTCCGACCACACCCGGCACCGTGCGCGGCAACTGGCGCATGTCGAATGCCAGCGGACAGTTCTTTGGCGATGAGGTCTATGTACAGATCGTGGTCGCCGGTGCTGCAGCAAGTACATCTACCGCTACACCCACGGCTACACCTTAGAAAATCCGAATGGATCCGCACAAACAAAATGCCAGCAAGCAAGTTGCTGGCATTTTTAATTCTGAAAATGTCGCCGGCAAGGCAGTAATTCTGGTCGTAGCACTGCGCGAGCTCATTCGTTATATAGCACAGGAACATTACGGAAGGCAAGCCTGCTATTGCCCAGATTGTTGGCAGTTGCCTGAACACAATTGTATTTAATTTATAAGGAGAAAGGAAGAAACAAATGTCACTTCAAACCATTCTAATCTGGATCGTGATCGGCGCGATTGCGGGGATTCTGGCAGAATCCATGGTGGGTGGACCAAGGCGAAGTGGTCTGGGGACGGCCATTCTGATCGGTATCCTTGGTGCGTTTATCGGTGGCTGGCTGTTTAGCGCCCTCGGTATTGCCATCGGCGGTGGTATTATCGGTACCATCATCACCGCCTTCATCGGGGCGCTCGTACTACTGTTGCTCGTACGAGGTGTTCGACGGTACTAAGCCGAATGTAGATTTGTATGTAGAAAAAACGGACGAGGTTGACTCGTCCGTTTTGTTTTAGACCGATGCCAGAAATTCTTAAGTCAATATAAAATTTCCTTATCCGCCCGTTCGATCTCTGCATATATTTTCTTGACTTCCTCCTTCATGTCGGTCGAGACGCCGGCGGTCTGTGGAATAAACTTGACGAAATCACGCGCCTGGCGGAGCAAGTCCTTGACTTCGGCGATGTAAGAGAAATCGCTTTTGCCCAGCCCGCCCTGGGGCACAGGCAAATCACGGGCTTGCTGGATCAATTTACGGGCACGGACAATCCGTTCGGCGGCCGGAATGAGCTTCGGCATGGCTGCTCCTCGATAAAATATGTAACCTATTGCGTAGTAACTTGTCTCAATGATAACGCGTCTTGTAGGAAAGCGAAAATTGCATTTCTCATCTGCGAATCATCTGCACACTTCTCGTCCGAAACCATCTGCTTTAAAATTGGAGCGTTAAAATCAGTTCCTTGCTTTGACCTTTATTGTTGAAACGGTCTCTTGCTGTAAACTGGTTATCCTTTTACCGATAGGAGATACCACCGTGGAAATGAGATCCAATCCCACCCAAAGAATTTCGAATACACCAGTCATGCCCCCGGATGGCTACCTTCGCGCCCTCGACAATATGCTTGAAGGTTGCCAGATCATCGGTCATGACTGGCGTTACATCTATGTCAATAAGGTTGCCGCCCAACACGGACGGCAGTCCGTGGATCAGCTTGTAAATCGCACCATGATGGAAGTCTACCCGGGCATCGAGAACACCGAACTTTTTTTCGTGCTCAGGCGCTGCATGGAGCAAAGGGTCGCGCACCAAATGGAGAATCGATTCGAACATCCCGACGGAACCGTGGGCTGGTTCGAAATCAGCATTGAGCCGATCCCCGAGGGCTTGTTCATTCTTTCGATGGATGTGACCCAGCGAAAGAATGCGGAATTACAGACCCAGAAACAATTGGCGCGCTTGAATGCTCTGCGCAAAATTGATATGGCGATTCTGTCCAGTTTTGATCTCAATCTCACCCTGACGGTTGCGGTCGATCAGATTGTGGACCAGTTAGGCGTGGATGCCGTCGGCGTGCTGCTGCTGGACACTGCATCGAACACGCTGAACTTTAGCGCTGGACACGGTTTTCTATCCGCTAACCTCGAGCATGGAAAGATTCGGATCCCCGAGGGACATGCCAGCCGCGTGGTCCTCGAGCAGCGCCAGATCCATATTCCGAATCTGCAGAAGGTCGACGACTTTGCGCGGAGACCGCTGCTGGAGAGTGAAGGATTCACGATGTACGTTGGCACGCCGCTGGTCGTCAAGGGAAAGGTACGCGGAGTCTTGGAAGTTTTCAACCGTGCGCCCCTGACTCTCAACCAGGAATGGCTGGAATACCTGGAGATGCTCGCCGGACAGATTGCCATCGCGGTCGATAATGGCACCTTGTTCCGTGACCTCCAGCGCAGCAATGCCGAGCTCATGCTGGCGTATGAAGCGACGCTGGAGGGCTGGTCGGCGGCATTGGACCTGCGCGATCGCGAAACGGAGGGTCACACCCAGCGCGTAACCGCCATGACGATCAAACTGGCGGAAGCGATGGGTATCAAGGATTTTGAGCTGATCAATATCCGCCGTGGCGCGCTACTGCACGACATTGGGAAAATGGGTATCCCGGATCATATTCTGCTCAAGCCCGCCAAGCTGAATGAGGAAGAATGGCAACATATGCGGATGCATGCGGTCTATGCATATAACCTGCTTTCGAATATCAACTACCTGCGGGACGCGCTGGATATCCCCTACTGTCATCATGAGAAATGGAACGGCACCGGCTACCCTCGCGGATTGAAAGGGGAAGAAATTCCGCTTTCGGCGCGAATTTTCGCCGTTGCCGATGTTTATGACGCGCTGACGTCCGATCGTCCCTATCGACGGGGATGGTCACACCAGAGGGCATTAGCTTACATCCAGGAGCAGTCCGGTCACTATTTTGATCCCAAAATCGTAGACGTGTTCCTGAATATGTTCCGCGAACCGGCTCAAGTTCCCCAACCAAATTAAAAAAATCTGTTAGAAATCTCACCCTATTGCAATATAGTAGTGAGTACAATGGACAATTCTGGAAAAGGAAGCATCTAACAGATGAGTGTGTGCAATACTGCTATGGATTTCGAAACCATTCTGGCTGACGAGCGCCCGCGCCTCGTGCGATTGTGCGCGTGGTTTACAAGCAACGAGGACGCCGCCCAGGATCTGGCACAGGAAACGTTGATCGTCGCCTGGAAAAACCGCAATCAATTGGAGTCTCCCGATAAACTCAAACCCTGGACCTCCGCAATTGCTCGCAATGTCTGTTTAAATTGGTCGCGGCAAACTTCCCGTGAGCAGGTTCATTCGGTCGCGATGGATCTGGATGAGGAATCCTTCGGGGACGAATTTTCGGATGACACGAACCTAGAGCTGGAATTGGACCGCCAGGAACTGGCAAACCTGCTGGATAAGGCGCTCGCGATGCTCCCGCCCGAAACGGGACAGATGCTGATCGAGCACTACATCCAGGAATCCTCGCACGCCGAAATCGCCGAAAAAATGCATCTGAAACCGGGCGCGGTCGCGGTCCGTTTGCAGCGCGGGAAGTTGACTCTGCAGAAAATATTTCGGAAACATCTGCAGGCCGAATCGCAGGTTTTCGGTTTAATCCAGCCTGGCGGCGATAGCTGGTCGGAGACAAACATCTGGTGTCCCAGTTGTGGCGAGGTGCGGTTGCTGGGTAAATTCCAAAGGAATGAAGTGTTCGCCTTACGCTGTCCGTATTGTGACCCGGATCCGCTGAGCATTATGGCCGGTTTGGATTTGACAAAGCCCTATCATGCGCGTCTTTTGGGAAATACGAAAAGCTACAAGCCGGCATATTCCAGATTGTTAACATCGTTTGCCCCGCTGTACCGTCAGGCGTTGCAATCCCATGACGTGCCCTGTTTGGCCTGTGGGCATATCGTGCATGTCACAATCGATGAATTGGGGATCAAAGCAGACCGAAAGGGTATGAAACAGGTCCGTCTGCAATGCCCCGAATGTGGCTGGGTCTCCAATAAAGCGTTGTCAGGGCTGGTTCTTTCTCTGCCTGAGGTGCAACGGTTCTGGCGACAGCACCCGCGTCTTCAGACACTTCCTTCGCAGGAAATCGAAGTGAATGGTTCCCCGGCATTCATTGGACGCCTGCAAAGCGTGCAGGATGCAGCCGAAATCACAGTCATTGCCCGGTTGGATTCATTCGATCCGGTCGCGATCCATACCAATGTAAGCGTCTAAAAATCTCAACGTAGTACAACTCAGCATACGAAAGGTTGGCACATGTTTAATCTCTTGCGCCGGCGCAATTTCGCGCTGCTCTGGTTCGGCGGGTTAATTTCCATTATGGGAGACCGGGTTCTCCTGGTTGCCCTGCCGTATTTTGTTTATGAGCAGACAAGATCCACATTTGCCAGCGCGCTGATGGTGGCAGCCGAGTTGCTGCCACGTTTATTGTTCGGCTCGGTGGCTGGCGTGTACGTGGACCGGTGGGATCGAAAGAAAATCATGGTCTTCACCAGCATCGCCCAGGGACTGATTATCCTGCCCTTATTGTTGGTGCACTCCGCCGAGTCGATGTGGATCGTCTACCTCGTCAGCTTTTTTCAGACGATGTTTGCCATGTTCTTTGGTCCCGCCGAAAACGCCCTCTTACCACTCCTGGTCGAGGAGGAAGAGCTGCTCCCGGCAAACTCTTTGAATGCCCTCAACAATAACATCGCGCGCTTGATTGGTCCTCCGATTGGTGGTGTGATCCTTGCCTTCTCCGGTTTATTCGGCGTGGTAATCTTTGATAGTTTTACCTTTGTGATCGCGGGTTTGATGATTCTTGCCATCGCGGGCGCTGCCCGACCGATGACTACTGCTTCTGCCGAGCAATCGCAGGAGCCTGCGCGTCCGAGTTTCTGGAGGGAATGGACCGAGGGAATTAACATCGTCCGGCGCAATCGGGTTGTTGCGGTGCTCTTCATCACGGTTGTATTGTTGAATTTTGGCGGCATCATGATCGATCCGCTCGGCGCACCGTACATGGTGGATGTGGTGAAAGTCGGCCCTGCGATATTTGGCTGGCTAACCACAGTACAAGCTATCGGCGGGATCCTCGGTGGCCTTTTGGCGGGAAAGGTTTACCAAAAAATGACGACCGCGCGTCTGTATGGCTGGGCAGAGCTCGTGCTCGGATTCTTCATCTTCCTGCGCTATAACATTCCGCAGTTACCGGTCCTGTTTGTCATGTCGTTTCTGGTCGGTTTGCCCGCTGCTTTGGGCGCGGCAGCGCTGGATACGCTGTTCCAACAAAAGGTGCCGAACACCCACCTGGGACGGATCATCGGCGCCTTGAATACAACCGTCGGACTGACCAGTTTATTTGGAGTCTTGGGCATCTCTGGCATGCTCGGTGACATTCTAGGCGTGGTCCCGGTGCTGAACATTGCCGCCGGCATCACCGCTCTGACCGGACTGATCGCGCTTCTGTTTCTACCCGCGGAGAGGCAAACTGGAGAGATTACCAGCGTGGCTGGATAACCCGGCTCTCCATGGCGAGGGAGGGTATCTACGTAACTCATCAGTTGCCATTCCGTTAATCACGGCAAGGGCAGGCACAGTAATAGAATTCTATTGTGCCTGCTCAATTTTTATGAATGGAACTAAAACATGGCAACCGTAAAAACAAAATTGAACATCGACACAGATGCGCTAAAACAAATCAAGTTGGTGGCAGTCGCCTACTCGTATGTGGAGAGAGAATTTTTCCCAACAGAAGATGCGTATAAAGCCGAGAAAGAAGTAGAGGACCGCGCCCAGCAAGTGATTGAAGAGATCAAGAAACTGGGCTTGGAAGCAAAAGGATATCCGGCGGACCAATATCTGCTGACAAATCTTCTGATTGACAAACCCGATGTGATTGTCAATCTGGTGGATACCGTGCGTGGCAAGGATAAACTTGCCAGCACGATTCCTGCTTTTCTTGAGTATGCGAATATCCCTTTTACCGGTTGCGGCATCGCCGGCATGGTGATTGGCAGTAACCGGCACCTTTTCAAGGAACTGCTGGATTACAACAAAATTCCCACGCCCGAATATAAATTTATCAGGGACTTACGCTCGAACACACCACCTTCTTTTGATCCACCGTATATTGCGAAGCTCAACGAAAGCGGCGGCAGCATGGGAATTGATAACAAAGCCGTCAAAGAAACGCACGCACAAATATCAAAAAAAGTCGAGGAGCTACAGAACGCCTATAAGATCCCGGTATTAGTGGAAAAGTTTATTGATGGGTCCGAAATTACCGGTGTGGTCTTTGAAGATGGCAAAACCCGCCACGTGTTTTTGGCGGAGAAGAAATACAAGCTAAAACCGGATGGAAAGCACGGTTTTACCAGTATTGAGAGCTATGACATTCCCAATGCTGCGAAATTCCAATTTGTGGAAGAAGAGCTGGCGAAGAAAGTCTCAGACTATTGCCTGAAGGCATTCGAAGTCCTGCGCTTTTCTGATTACGCAAAATTCGATATCCGGGTCGACGAAAAAGATATGACACCTTATTTCATCGATTGTAATCCGAACACGGCGCTGGGACCGGGCGATCAACCCATGACGGAAGTCATGCAGATGCATGGCATCGAGTTTCCAGATATTATCGCCAGTTTGCTGAGTTACCATGTCAAATCCCCCACAAGACCCAAGGAAATTTAGCCGCCTGCGAAGGATCGAGCAGATCACAGAAAATCACTGTGGTCCGGCGGTCCTGCAAATGCTGCTTGAAAATGTCGGCATCAACGCCGCGCAGGAAGAGATCACCGAGGCTGCTGGCGCAACGCATACGATCGAAACGCATGGTACACGCGTCGACCAACTTGCGAAAGCAGTGCAGCAGCTCGCGCCGATCGCCAAGCTTTGGTTCAAAGAGAAGGCGACGGTGGAGGACCTGGAATATGTTCTGGATGTCTGCAAATTTCCGCTGGGCGTGGAATGGCAGGGGCTATTCGATGACATGGATGACGATGATGAGGATTACGGTCACTACAGCATTATT
Organism: Chloroflexota bacterium; assembly: GCA_046733915.1. Classification (GTDB taxonomy): domain Bacteria; phylum Chloroflexota; class Anaerolineae; order Anaerolineales; family Villigracilaceae; genus Defluviilinea. Next base: position 767 of record JBKPQD010000112.1, on the reverse strand, counting down.
GCCAATATCGATCGAGCCAAAGACGAGCTGATCATTGTCGATCCTTACAAGGATTTTGTGGATCAGAATCGCATCATCCGGATGAGCACATTCCTGAATCGCTGGTGGGACTTTAATGAGGTCAAAGATCCGAACACGGGGGAGAAAACTTTCAAAAAAGATGAACAGTTATTCTTTGTCGTTGTGCCGCTGAATGTGACTTTTCCGGCTGAACTGGGAATGCAATCCTATTATTAATTGCCCCGCCATTGCGTTAAAAAAATTGCTTCGATCAGAGTGAGGGGGGCACCCTGAACGAAGCTTCTATATTTTACACAGAAGTTTATTTTTGGCAAGGGTTTAAAGGAAATTGGTTACTCAAAGAAACGGGGCATATAATGCAAGCATGAGTAGTGCCACGTTTTCATTTTTTGGCAGGCTGAACGACTTCCTGCCGCGTGACTTAAGAGCGCAAAGAATCCCCGTCGAGTTTCGTGAACGACAATCGGTGAAGCATTTGGCCGAGTCGCTCGGGGTGCCGCACCCCGAGATCGGACGCGTGCAGGTCAATGGTCGAGACGAACCGCTGAATGTCATCACGCTGGACCAAGACTACGTGGAAATCTATCCCGTTCCCGATGGCTATGCCGGTGAGCCACGCTTTGTTTTGGATAATCACCTCGGTCGGCTGGCTGCCTATTTACGAATGCTGGGATTTGACTGCCTGTATTGGAACGATGCAGACGACGCCAAGCTGGCGGATGCCGCACAACAGGAGGGACGCATCC
>JBKPQD010000111.1:0-6023 GCA_046733915.1 Chloroflexota bacterium | reverse complement strand
CCATAGCTTTTTGATAATAGCATAATTTGATAGTTACGGGAGTATAAAAGAAAAAAAATCCCCCTTCAAAGAGAAGGAGGATCATTCCCAATAAATTGATCACTCAGGGAAGGAGAAGCGTTCGATCAGATCCCAGCTTTCGGGTCCTCGCTGCACGGTCCATTCGAAATTACGGACCGTGAACGTAAATCCGTTTCCAACCCCAAACGTGGGATCCTTGATTTGCGTGGAGGTATGTTCGGGCAGCTCGACAATTTTTATGTGGGGCAGCCAGTTCTCTGCTTTATAGGGATAACCATCACAGCCCATTTCACAGGCGATTTTATTGAGATCGTTATACATACCCTCTAATACCGGATTTTTCTCTGCCAGCATCCATAATCGACCCTGTTGATTGTTCACATTCATCCGGGCAATATTTCGAATCGTGATGTCGAAGGGGCGGAGATTTCGGCAATAGTCCTCGAGGCGTTTTTTCAGCGCCTCAAAATCCTCCACATTGCGGATCGCCTGGACAGTGAGGTGCAGGTCGATGATCGGTGTCCCGTTCACCACGCGCGCCTTTTCTTCGGAAAGGCTGAAAATTTGGGCATATGCTTCACTTTCAGGCCTGACGATGATAAAGGTCGACTTGCTTTTTGAGTCGGAAATATTCACGCTCTCTGTTTCCTTGACTCGATTCCGGTACAGATCCACATGCGCCTCAACATCATTTTTTCCTACACCGTAATTCCAGTCGAGCAGACCACGGTACAGGTCATTGTGCCAGGCACTTTCGATCTTAGCTTGCAGTTCGGTCGATTCATACTTTTTCGATACGATCTTGAATTCATCACCAGCACGTTCCGAGCGGAACAGCAGAAATCCTTCATCCTTCGGAAAATGCTTCTGCAGCATGTTCGAAAATCGCCTGAGATCCTGGTCGATGGCGGCGCTGCCATAACGGGTATTGCCCTCGTGCATGTTGAGCATATCCGTCAGCGCCACGCTTTTGATGATCGCATCCTCCAGATACCATTTTGTTGCAAGCCCGTTGAGTACGCCGGTTAGCGTCTCTCTTGTGACGATGCTTTCGACAATGTTCCGCGTGATTTTTACCTGTTCGATGGTTTGCTGCTCCAGCTTGGGAGGCAACGCGATCGAATAGATTTTATCCATAAGCCCTTCATAGGGCATATTAAACTCATTCCAACTTTGGTAGCTGTTATTCTCTTCCAGATGCCTGGGAATTTCGGAGTGGCTCTCCAGAACGGTCTGGCGTACCACCACCGGTCGGAACGTTTTGCGCTGCTTTTGCAGCTCATTTTCGGCTTCCGTCTCTGTCAGGCCCGTGCCAAAGTCCCAGGTCAACAGGGATTCGGTCTCCTGGCTGGTATATAGCTTTGAGAGGATTCGTTTGATCTCGTGCGGGGATTTCGACGTGGAAAAAATGCGGAACTCATCGCTGCCCGGCGATCGGCGGACAAAATCTCCCTTATCGAGCGTAAACAGCGACATAAGTTGATAGGCGAGCTTGTGCAACTCCGTATCGACGACGGATACGCCATATACCTTGTTCGCCTGGCGCAGGTCGTATACATCGACCTTCCCTAAGCCGGTGATCTGGTCGAGTGGAATCAGCCATTTTCCGGCGCGCGAATTCAGGGCATGCGTGATGGAGTCATACAGAGCCAGATGCTTAGCATTCTTTTGCAGTTCAACCAGAGAAATTTTTAACTGTTCAAACTGTGCTTCTGTAAGCGGCAGTGCTTGAAAGAGATTCTCCAGCTCTTGGAAAGATTGTAGAAATATCTTGAGTTCATTATCCATGATCAATGCGACGATGACTTAAAGTTATAAAGTTGAGTTGAATTTTATCTACGAAATGCAAAGAAACGTCAGCCAATGATGCAAGTTGCAGCATTAGTCAGATGCCAGGACTTGCGGTTGTGCCTTCAAAATCTTCTCGCGCAGTGCCTGGCTCTTCTGGATCTCATACTGCATCCCCAATTGATGGAACGTCTCGATCGCCTCGATGACCAGGATCAGGCTGGTCTTTAGATCTGTGTCTGTTTCCAGGTACACGGATGCCAGCCCCAGTTGCCCCTTTGCCAGCTCCTCGATCCTGCCGAACTCTTCGGCGGATTGGATGCTCTCTAGGAAGAGGCGCTTGGCATCCTCATATCGTTTTTCGCTTAGGGCGACAAACCCCAAGCCGTTCAGTGCCAGGCTAATATGCCGGATCGGGTCCTTGCGGATGGGATCCTGCCAGGTATCCAATGCCTTTTGATACCAGCTTTTTGCCAGTTCAATATTCCCACGCTCGTATTCAAGATCGCCCAAGCCATAGTGGGCGAAGCCTTTGCTGTAGATGCCGTAATCGTCTGTAGCAAATTCTTCACTTGTTTTCAATACGTCCAACAGCAATTTCTGAGAGCGCTCGTAATTTCCGAGCCGTAGCTCTACGGTGCCCAGAGAGCGTTTCGCGGCGGCGATCAGCAGGCGATCTTCGGTCTTTGTCGTGGCCGAGAGCGCCTCTTCTGCCCAATACAAAGCACGCAGATAATCGCCCTGGTAGAAGTAGATCCAGGCAATGTTTCGCGCAAACGTGCTGACCGATTTCCAGTCCGGGATGAGCTTGGCAGCGTTCAACGCGGCGTGTGCCAGGGTCATCCGGTCGTACCAATAGGCGCGCTGCCACAATACGCTGCCGAAGGTAGTACCGATCTGAACCAGGATTTCTGCGATGCTGCGCGTCTGCTTTGTTAAGGCCCCGGTCTTGGTCTGCTTTTTCTCCACGGACTTGTAGCACCACTGGGCGACGCTCAGGATATTGTTGCGGTCCATGAGCAGTTCGTCATAGCTGCGCCATTCTTTAAAGCTGCTTTTTTGGGCGAGCAGGTTCACATAATATTGGGCTGTCTTTAATTCAGCCTGTTTGACGTACTTGCGATTGTTGGCAAACTGCGAGCGAATAAAGCGACGCGTGAGCGGCAGGATGCTGAAATAATCGGTGTCGTGTTCATGTTCGATCAGCGACAACTGCAGCAGCTCGCTGATCGCCGTTTCGAAGCTGTCATTATCTTCAATTCCGCCGATTTCCTTCAGCGCGGCTCTCGAAACCGGATCTGGTTGTAAGGCCAGCACGAATAGAAGTTTCTTTGCATCGGCATGTCCAAGCAAATTCCAGCTATGATTGAAACAGTATTGCAGGATGGGAATATCTACGTCGAGGCTGAGTTTATCCAGCACCTGGGTAACGGAATAGCCGAGCACGGCGATCTGGCCCTGGACCCAGAGTAACGCCAGCGGAAGTCCGCCGGTCAGGTCAATGAGATATTTGCTCTGGTCCTGAGTCAGGTAAATGTGCTTTTGACGGGCTTCCCAATCGAGCAGAGCGGTACTTTCCTCATAGGACAAGCCCTGCAGGCGGATGATCTGTCCCTCCGAGACGCGTTCGCGCGAGGTGATGATGACCTTGAGCGTCATCGGCGAATTGCGCAAAAAATCCAGGATATCGTGCTGCTCCGTTTTGGAGAGTGACTCAAAGTTATCGAGGATTAGAAGCGTGGACTGCCTCGAAATTAGATTATAGGCGCGCTGGATCTGGTCCTTGATCGTCAGGTTTCCGATGGTAGGATTCCCCAAATTTGCCCCGATTGTAATCAGAATATCGGACAGCGTCTTGGCTTCCGGGATGACCGGCTCGATACCGTGCAAAGTCAGGATCGACTCCTTGGCAGAAATCCAGATGACAGACTGGAACAGATCGTTTTCGATGCACAGATAGCTGATCTCGATCGCCAGGGCCGATTTCCCCACCCCGCCAATTCCTTCGATCCCGATAATGAAGGTGCGGCTATTGGGCTGCAGCGACTGCAAGATCGTCTTAAGCTCGCGCTCTCTACCGACGAAAAAGGGCCGTCTGGGCAGCTTCGCGAGTGCGGTGCTCTTTTCCTGTTGGCGACCGTTCGTGGTGATGCTCTCTATTTTTTTACTGTAGCGGAGAATCGCCTCCTTCTCCATGGTGAGGCTATTGACCAGGTGCAGAGGCTGGTCTGCGCCATAGCGCGCCAGCATCTCCTCCAGAATATACAGATTTTTCTTGTGCAGTGAGATCATTGTCTCGAGATGAGTGATTTCTTCCTTGTTTTCCATTCCACACCACTTTATTGATTGGGGTTGATATCCTTTTGGTAGACCTTGGAGAGAACCATCTTGAGCCGCTCGATGGTTGCAATCATCGAGTTCTCGGCTTCGGTCATATTGTGCACAATGATCGGTGGGACCAGCGCGCTTCCCCATTTCGAATATTGTTCCTTCGCCAGATTATAGTTGCGGGAATGGATTTCCAGCAGCCGGACGAGGTGCTGAACCTCCTCTTCATGGTTCAGCCACGACAGGTCGTCGATCTTGGAAGCGAGCAAATTCTGTTTAACTTCTTTGATCTGCTCGATCGGAAGCGAAGTGATTTCCTTGGATGGCTCTTGAACTTCAGCTGTGGGTGCGGCGTCGTTGGTCTTCCTTCGTTCGCGGCGCTCATCCAGGATTTTTCGCCCTTCTTCGAAGACAAAGTCAATCGCCTTGAGCAGAATAGGGACTTGGATAGGGTCGATCATAGATGCTCCTTCCCGTAGGAGTATAGCATAAGGCGGTACCACAGTACTATCACCTATAAAATATGTTAGTTTGTGGATTTGGCGTGTAACCAAATTGCTTGAGACATCGTCAGGGAACGATCGCCTACCCATCCCCAGAGAAGGTCTTTCAAGGAATAATAGATTTCAAAAACGGTAGCTTCTGCAGAACACGCACAAACACAAAGGACACAGTGAAAACGATTGCGCTCAACAGCGGAATACTCCAGAGCGGATTTCCTATGAACGAGTCCAAATGGAAGCCGGGAATCTTACTCTGCAGCACTTCGATGACAAGGATGTGGATCAGATAAATCCCGAAACTTCCTGAAGCAATCCATCGAATGGCGTTGTGAACTTGTGGCAATGTGAAACCCTCGGTTTCTGAGAGCCATCGCAACAGAAGGAAGGCAGCCGCCGAGGCCAGGATCACATTCAAGGAGGTGAAATCATAAAAGAAACCCTCGAATTCTCCGGAATATTGCGTCATTCGATAGGTGCCTATAATGGTCGCGAGGGTTCCCAGCACCCAGACCAGGGCTGAGAAGATGATCGCGGTACGGGAAAGGCTCCAGGTTCCCAGTAGATAACCGAGGATAAAAAATCCAACGAAACCTGTTGCCAGAGGCACGTTGAGCCCGAGCTGGAATCCCCAAAACTGCTTTGCCAGCGTCAGACCTGTTTGAAAAACCAACCATAGACCAATCCAATACCAGAGTATCTTTCGGTCTGCCTCGGGCTGGACCATCAAACGCAGAATCGGCAAGATGAGATAAATCCCAAGCAGGGCGCGCAAAAACCACAGGTGATAATACGCTCCACGCACCAGCAACATTTCCTGGATGAGGTTTGGCGTGCACGCGCCACCATGATTGTCGCAGAACCAGCCCAAATAGATCAGCGACCAAACGGTCAAGGGGATCAACACTTTGGGAATCCGCTTTCGGTAGAATGTACCCAGGCTTTCGGAGCGGGGCAGGAGCAGAGAGCCGCTGATCATGAAAAACAGCGGGACACAAATACGCGCAATCCCGCCGTAAATGTTCGCAATGAACCATTGTCCATTGGGGACCTCTCCCCAAACGTTGGTGATCTGCCCTGAGACATGGACCACCACCACTAGAATCGTGGCGACCACCCGGATCAAATCTGCCCAAAGAATGTAATCCTTTTTGGGTGTAGGATCCTGCATAGACTCATTATGACATGGAATACAAGAATTAAGTTGGATAAACGGCTCACTACAAGAATCCAGGAGCCTGTCCATCGCGGACTGGCTTTCCTTTACGGTCCTGCCATTACTGGGATTTCATGCATTTCTTTCAAGGGTTCTCTCGCCTTTTCTTGTGAACTCTATCCCTTTGCCTGGAGCAAATGGGAACTTGGCTGTCCCGCATAAACGTCGAC
>JBKPQD010000110.1:0-5465 GCA_046733915.1 Chloroflexota bacterium | reverse complement strand
ACTGTATATAACGCTATGGTTGTAAGGAAGGACGACTTTTTTTTCTGGCGGAAGGGTGGCATTGTATTGAGCACGGCGTTTGGGATTGGAGAGCGTCTCATATGCCTGCTGGATATCCAGAAAAAGCTCTGTTTCCCCCGCTGCGGTGTTTGTATCAGGATGAAGCTTGCGCGCTGCTTCAAAATATGCCCGCCGGATGTCTTCCAGCGTGGCATCTCGTCCCAAGCCAAGCAGACTGTAAAAGTCCTTTTGGTCTGCCGACGTAACTATCCGATCAGCTGGGCAAGGATGACACTTATGTTATCCGGTCCACCGGCAGCGTTAGCCGCATTGACGAGGTTTTGACAGGCACGTTGAAGATTGGGTGCATCGTTGATGGAGCGGACAAGATCCTGCTCGGTGATTACTCCCCATAAGCCATCGCTGCAGACCATCAGGTAACCGGGCTGCGGGAATCCTAGGGTAAAAATATCCGGATCCAGAATTTCTCCCTGACCCAGGGCGCGATACAACACGTTGCGGTGTGGATAGTTCGCGGCTTCCTCGGGGGTGATGTGTCCCAGCTCTTCCAGGCGTTTCACCAGCGAATGGTCACGCGTGATCGGCTCGACACGGGCATCCGGGTAGACAAAGTAGGCGCGGCTATCACCGACGTGCGCGACCGTGATCTGCTGTCCCACCACCAGCGCTGCCGTAAGTGTGGTCCCGCTGCCGGGCGCTTCCTTTTGAATGGAGCGTTGAGCCTCCCGTACCGCTGCCTGCATAATCTCCTGGAAAGATTCTTCCATGGCATCGGGCTTAATATTAAAAAAATAAGGATGGAACTTGCGGATAATGTGGCCCGCCACACTGCGGATGGCGGCATTGCTCGCGACCTCGCCGAATTGGTGCCCGCCCATGCCATCGGCAACAATATACAGACCAAACGGTAAATTCCCAGAGTTGCCTGCCATGGTGGCAGTGAGGGCAAATAGACTGTCTTCGTTCAGCTCGCGCTGCTTGCCTACGGACTGCCCACAACTGGCAATGAGCTGTTGTAATTCAAAGCGCGGATTCTGACTGGCGACGATACTATTGAGCTGCTGTTCTGAGAGCGGAGCTGTGTTTGCCGCATCAACAACCGGCTTGACCGCCACTGGCGCTGGTTGCTGTTCGTTTCCGAATAGTGAACCGAATATCCTGCGAAAAAATTTATCCACAAAAACTCCTTTTCAGGCAAGCAACGCATAAATACGGTGATCGTTGGAGCCCACGTACACGATGTCGTCATACACTAATGGCGTACCTGTAATTGGGCCCTCTGTTCCAAATTTCCACCGCAGGCGTCCAGTGCGGTACTCCAGACAATATAAAAAGCCATCCACCGATCCACAGTACAACGAGTCTTTATAAACAATGGGCGAACCATTCACCTGGTGTTCCGTACGGAAGCGCCAGACTTCCTTGGCACTGCGCGCTTCTACAGCATAGATGAATCCATCCGAGGCGCCCACGAAGACCAAGTCGTCTGCCAGGCACGGTGTACTAATGGAGGCTTTGCCCAGGCGGAAGCGCCAGAGCACCCAGCCATTACGCGGGTCAAGAGCGTAGAGCGTGCTATCCACCGAGGAAAAATACAATGCCTGTTCGGTCCCGGCGGTGGAAGAGGTAATCGACCGCTTGGCACGAAAACGCCAGCGCAGCTCACCGCGGAAATCGAGTGCGTAATAATCACCGCTATCGCAACCACAATACACCATGTTCTGGATAACAAAGGGGGTCGAGCGAATCGTATCTGCACCTTCAAAGCGCCAGACCATGCGCCCGGAATTCAGATTGATGGCGTGCAACTGGTAATCATCGGAACCGACGAAAATATGTCCTTCTGCAACACGCGGCGAAGAGCGAATGGGACCATTGGTATAGTACGTCCAAACGACCTTGCCAGAACGGGTGCTGACGGCATGCAGGCGTTTATCTTCGGAGCCAAAGATCACGTTGCCGTCTACGATTACCGGCCGCGAAACCACACCGCCATCCGTGGGATACTTCCATTGAAACTTTCCATCGGCCGCGTTCAGCGCGTACAAATTGTTGTCATAGGAACCAACATACAGCGTACCCTGAAAGATGGAAGGCGTCGCCCGGATTTCATCCTCACATTTGAAAGACCATAGGGGCTTGATTCCACCATCGCTCATGGGACTCGTTTGCGGACCGGCGGTCATACGAACCAGGGCGCCTGTCTTACGCGCAACGTTCATCAGCGCCTGCTTCATATCGGAAGCGCTATGGAATCTGTTCTCGGGGTTGTACTCCAGCGCCGTGTTGACCACTGCTTCCATTTCTGCCGAAACAGACGGATTGATTCGCCGGATGGGGCGCTCGGCAAACGAAAAGGGCGGTTCCATGCGCGGGTCGCGGCGGGTGAGTGCGTGGTGCAGGGTGGCACCCAAAGCATAGATATCGGCTGCGGGTGTTGCTTCGCCGCGGTATTGCTCAGGGGGCGAATAACCTTCGGTGCCGATCATCGTCCCCTTGATCCCGGATTGGAACACTTTGGCGATCCCAAAATCCACCAGCATCACGTCGCCGCTTACATTGATCATCACATTCGACGGCTTCATATCCCGGAAGATGATCGGATCGGGCTTGTGCTTGTGTAGGTACTGAAGTACATCACATAGCTCGATGGCCCAGCTCAATAGCTGTTCTTCCAGGATAAAGTTTTTCGCCTCGGTAATGATGGCTTCCATATCTTTACCGTGAATAAATTCAAGGACCAGATAGGACCGGCTTTCCACGGAAAAATAATCATAGATACGGGGAATGGAGGAGTGATGGAGAGTTGCCAGCAGGTTGGCTTCACGTTCGAAGTTCTGCACGATGGTATCCCGAACCAGGGGATCGGGCGCGGTGTTGATCATTTCTTTGACCGCCACCAGCTTCGTCACACTGGGGAAATGCATGTCACGAGCGCGGTATACAGAACCCATGCCACCGATGCCGATGACCTCCTGAATCGCATAGCGATGCGCAAGTAACGCTCCTGCCTGGAGTTGACGCGCGGTGTTCGAATTGTTATCACCTTGGTCATCAGACAGTTCGGGAAAGATGCGTGTCTCCAGTGTTATTCTCCTATTGGATAAATTATAGTTTGCTGTGCTAGGTTTGACAACCACCCAAACTAGTTGAACATTTCAATTTCATTCATAAACCACCCAAACCACGAGATTCTGCCTCCCTTGCACGGAATTTTGTTCTAAGGCACAATACAGCATTGTGAAAATCCTTGCAGTGAGCGATGAAGTTGTCGAACGGCTCTATAGCCTGTGCACCAATGGACATTTCAACGGCATCGAATTGATCCTGGGATGTGGCGACCTCCCTTACCCATACCTGGAAAACATACTCACGTTTCTAAATAAGCCGCTGATGTATGTGCCTGGCAATCATGATCCGGCGTTCCATCCTGAAAATCCATTGGCGCGCGTGGAAGGCGGCACGAACGTGGATATTCGGCTGGTACGCTACAAAAAGTTCTTAATCGGCGGCTTGGGAGGCTCCATCCAATATCGTCCGGATGGAACAAATCAATACACGCAAAGTGAAGCCTATTTGCGGGCGTTTCGCATGCTTCCCCGCCTGGCGCTGAACAGGATGAATTACGGCCGTGCCCTGGATATCCTCATTACCCACTCCCCGCCGTATGGCATTCACGATGACGACACCCACGCCCATCAGGGATTGAAAGCCATCAACTGGCTCTTGCGTGTGGCGCAGCCGCGATATCACTTCCACGGGCATACTCACTTCCAGAGGCGTAATTTGGCTGCCTCAGAAACAGATTATGGCATTACCCGCATCATGAACATCTTCCCCTACAAAGTCATTGAGGTAAGCCATTAGAAAAACTTCCCTTGTTGTGTGTTATCTGCATAGCCGGGAAGTTGCGTCAAAGGTTCTTTCTTTATCATGTCAGATTTCGATACATTTAGTGAACAAGCTCGCTCCGACTTCCAACGGGCGCGCTTCAAAGCTTTTTTGAACCAGGTTTGGGGAGCGCTCTCGGGTCAACCTTCTTCCCTGCTTTCCTATGATGAAATCAAGGAGAAACTCCATGTAGGAGGTCCGATCTATCGGGGTGTGAAGACCGTCCGTGTGGATCAGATCGCTGGCAGCCTGAACCGCTACCATGAATTTGACCGCGTCTTTCTGCCGAAGTCCGATGATCTCGCCCAGCGCTGGCAAAGTGTCAACCGCGCCTTCTACCAGGAGATCAGCCTGCCGCCGGTGGTGTTATATAAGGTTGGCGAGGTGTATTTTGTTGTGGATGGGCATCACCGGGTTTCGGTGGCACGCGAGCAGGGACAGATCTACATCGAAGCCGAGGTGCGTGAATGCGCCACACGGGTCAATATCATGCCCAACATCCGGCCCGAAGATCTGGTAATCTTGGAAAACAAGGTCAACTTTTTGGAGCGCACTTCGCTCGATACGTTGATTCCCGATGCCAACATCAAGCTGACCATCCCGGATGGCTTCGACCGTATGCTCGAACACATCGCCGTGCATCGCTATTTTATGGGTCTCGACCTCAAGCGTGATATCTCGGAGGAGGAAGCCATCCAACACTGGTACGATACCGTCTATCTGCCGATCGTCAAAGTCATTCGGGATACCGAAATTCTGAAGGAGTTTCCAGATAAAACGGAAGGCGACCTGTACTTGTGGGTGCTCGACCACCAGCACTATCTCGAGCGGGAAGAGGGGCTGCCCCTTCAGCCGCCTGAGCAGGCCGCCCGCAACTTCTTGGTAGAAGATGTAAAGAAACGAACGCGCAAAGTACGTTCGGATAAAGGAAAGAAGAGAAAATTAAAATGACATCCTCTCACCCTCTTGCCGGAGTATATGCCGCTTCGGTGACGCCCCTGCGCGGTGCATACGGATCTACATTGGACCTGGAAGCGATCCCCAGCCTATTAAGTTTTTTCGCCTCGCGAGGCTGTCACGGCACGGTACTATTCGGCACAACCGGTGAAGGGCCATCCTTCTCGCCGGCCGAACGCGAGACGCTGCTGCGCGCCGCCTGCGAGGCGCGGGAAGCCCACCCGGAGTTCCGGCTGATTGCCGGAACGGGTACGCCGAGCCTCTCCGAAACGATAGAACTCACCAAGCTGGCATTCGACCTGGGTTATGACGCCGCGCTGGTCGTTCCGCCCTATTACTTCCGCAAGGCGACCGATGATGGTCTGTTCCACTGGTTCAGCGAGCTGATCGTCAAAGCCGTACCCGCCGACCGCTATATTCTTGGCTACCATTTTCCCAACGTGGCAGGAATCGGCTTCTCGATGGAGCTGCTTGCGCGTCTGAAGGATGCATTTCCCACGCAGTTTGCAGGCATCAAGGATTCCTCGCATGATTCTGACTTGGCGCGCCGGTTGGGCGAAACGTTTGGCTCGGACCTAGCGGTCTTCACCGGGACC
>JBKPQD010000109.1:0-4193 GCA_046733915.1 Chloroflexota bacterium | reverse complement strand
GCATCCAGGTTGCCTGTATTGATATCTCCGACGCGACCTACATTGGTGCCGTTGTAGCGCCACAGTTCCACGCCGGCACTATCATTGCCATTTGCACTGAAGTAGAGCATGTTCTGGAACGGGGTCAAAAAGGCCGGATTCGATCCGCCGGCGCCGGCGCTGATATCTGCCACACGGCTGACGGCATTCAGACCCGGATCGTACTTCCACAATTCAGCGCCGCTCCCATCATTTCCAGTCGCCTGGAAGTAGAGCTGGCCATTGAAAACGGTCAAATACGAGGGCTTCGAATCCGCGACGCCAGTATTGATATCGGCGACGCGTATGAAGGGCGAGGCGGGCGTGGGGGAGGTCAGAGATGCTTCGAAGGTATAGGCCTTGACCGCTGTACCAGGCGGGTTACTCAGGTCAATAAAATATTCTCCATTCGCGCTCAGCGTGCCATTCCACGAAGTATTGGCATCGGCGGGCTTCAGCACTACGTTATTGCGTCCATAGATCGCCAGCTTGACATCGCCTCCCGGTACCGTCAGCTTCACCGTGAGGACCTGGCCGGTCGCACCGGTAAACTGATGACGAATGGTTTGCCCCGGGTTGATATTGCCCTGCAGCGTAACACTTGGACTGGTAGCCGAGAAATTAAGCCGGATCGGTTCTGGGGAAGGGGTAGGTGCCGGGGGAACGTACCCTGACATTGCGTAGAACTTCGAGTTCAACGGAACGACGATCTTTGTCCCAGGGGATAGCGTGAGCCCCGGGTTTGCGGCAACCAGAACCGTTTTATCTGCATTGAAATTAGGATCGTTGGCGATGGAGTCCCAGGTATCGCCTGACTTAACGATGTAAGATTTAACACATGGAGGGCCGAAAATTGTACTCACACTGCCCGCATTCGGAACGGTCACAACTTCATCAATGGTAATAAAATTCGGATCAGGCAATCGGTTCGCATTCAGCACGGCGTTCAAATCGGCTCCGTAACAACGGGTGATCTGCCAAATCCATTCGCCATCGGTCACGATATGCTGAACGGTCGATCCGCGCACGATGGTGGTCGAACCGCCGGGAATTGTTCCAGGTGGAATCGATCCTGTAGTCACGGTCACGCTTGCGGGTTGGATGGTCCCCGCGCCGCCACCGGATGCCGTGGCCGTGTTGGTGACTTTCCCTGCCGTCACATCGTTTTGTGTGATTGTGTAGATCGCCGTGCAAGTCACGGACTCATTCGTTGCGAGCAGCGCATTTCCCGGTCCGCAGTTGATCGGGGTGGGGATATGGTCATCGTGAACGACGAATTGCGTCGGACCTACGGTGGCCGCGCCGGTATTCTTAATCGTATATGTATAGGTAATCGTCTGATTTGCCTGACTAAAGGTGAGAGGGTTTGCTGCAACAGAAATGGTCAGCACCTTATTTTCGGCGAGACTGACAACGGTATTGACTGCATTTGAATCGATCCCGCCGACGTGCGCCTGGGCGGTGCTGGTCACATTGCCAGCCGTAACGTCGGTCTGGGCGATGCTATAGGCGGCAGCACACGTGATGCTCTCGGTTTGATCGAGCCGGTCATCCTTATTTCCAATAGTGTTCAGTTCGGGGCACAAAACCGTCGCCCGGTTATCGGTGACCGTCACGGGTCCGGTGAGAGGCGTTGTGCCATTATTGGTAACGCTATAGGTATAACCGATGACCTGTCCCGCCGAGGTGAAGCTGGAAGGCTGAGCCTGTACTGCGAGCTGCAGAACACTCTCCGTAAGAATAGAATTATTCCCTGCATTTGCACTGAGACCGCAGGCGATCATCAGCAGGATGGCGGTCACCAACAGTGATATACGAAGAAATCGGCTCATACCTGATCCTTTTCTCCACAAGGAGAACTGAATTGAGGACTGGTGTTCGGTTCGTGTAAGTAAAGTATAGCAAGTTCTAAGACGAAAGGCAATATCAATCTATGGTATTTAACGTAAAACCGCCCTGAAAGCGTTCCATTGCATCCAGGACGGTAGTCCTGGATATGGGCTTAACATCCTCCTCCGAGCCGTTTTTTCAGTGTTTCCGATGGATTTTTCCACGAATCGCTTGCCGCTGGTAGTCCTAAATGCTACTTTACCGCCTTAAACCAGACACCCCTCCTGGATGAGAGGGGTGTGGGTTTGAGGACCGCGGGCATGGCCGTTCTTGTTTACTTTATTCTAGGTCCAGGTTATCCTGGTGGGTGAGCCCGCTGATAAAGAGATCATAAGATGAATCTCTGTAGAGTCGACCTGGCAGACCGGATATGTTCCATAGATGTGGAGGTTGATGGACAAAGGATTCGGGCTTGCGAGATGACCATCAGCAGGTGAAGCTCGGCTTTTATTGAGTTCTGATGGAAACACTCGTTTGATTCTGACGCGGTGCAATGGCTTCACCGCATCTATGCCCACTGTCTGCCAGTCTGGATTGGCGCACCGCTTTCATGGGCAAAAGTGGTGTGGTTCTGTAATAGTGTCCATTAACAGTCTAATAATTTGGAGCTAAGTTGTCCATATATCTTCTAGGCAACAAAAGATATAAATAGGGACACAACTGGCTGGAACCCGGCTTAAAAACACCGCTGAATTCCTATGGCGATCCTGACGAAGGCACACGCCACCAGCCCACTCGATATCCTGCAGAATGAGGAATCACGCGCATCACATACTCTTTAGGATTGAGAAACGGCACTCCTATTTTCCTGCATTTGTAGCTCGCAAAGACCGTGGGCACTCTCGATCAATTCTTTGAAGCGCGCTGCAAAGCGGGTGGCCGGCGCGCCGTCCACCAGATCGTGATCGAACATGAGTGTCAGGCAAAGATAATCCCGGATCTCGATCCGCCCGTTCACAACGCCAGGTTTTTCGGCAATGCCGCCGAGCGCTACATCCAGGGTATGCACGCCAAAGGGCACTGCCCAGCCACTTCCATTCCCGAACATACCTACAGCGGTCACGCCCACAGTACAGAACGTCTTCTTCAGCCAGAAGGGATTGCGGAACACAAGGCAGTAGAAAATATCGCGCACAAAGGCTGGCAATCGCGCAAACCACAGCGCGCCAAACTCCCGCGATTTCTCAGGTCGTTTCTGGACCTTGCGAATGTTGTTGTGTATATCGAGAAGTGTTCTTTGATTGGCGGCCCGAACAAAGTGGGGCAGTGTCACTTTGTGACCTTCCATCTCGATCTCAACGACCATGTTGACGTCCACCTCGTCGAAGAGGATCAGGCGGTTGCGCCAGTCGCGATAGGCGTGGACCCTCTTATGTTCTTCCACCGCCTTGCCAAGGCAGGTCACGATAAATCCGGTGAACGAAATCGACTCGCCTGTCTGCTCTTTGTAATCGCGGAGAATCCTTCGCGCCTCTGTTACATCTACTTCGAGCAGGCCGAACACGGTGTGGCGCTTCGAAGCAATTCGTCCCCCTTCAATAATCATTTGCCGTTCCCACGGGAAGGGGACTGCGGTATATCCGGATTCTGTCATCTTCATTGCTCCTCCGATCCTTTTGAACATCACTGGTAGCCGTATCTTGTCTATTCTAGCGAAACCCGGTTTCCTCTCCACGTACCAATCATCCCTGGTTTTCCGCGAAAAATCATTGGATAGAACTTCTCCCCGAGATTCAAAAGTGATATAATCTGCAGCTATGAAACCATCTGTCGGTTTTGAGAATGCCGCTGCTACAGCTAAGACCGCAGCCCGAGCCCCGGGACTGCTCTATGAACCTGTGTCAGCGTGAGACTGAATCTTGACCTTCAAGTCCCGAATCGCAACAGGTTCGGGACTTTTGTTTTCGTACTTTCATCACTTGGTATAATCTCGAAACTAATCCATTGGAGTTCGAATGAGCAAAAAAATGACAGGCAATGAGATCCGCCAAACGTTCATCGATTTCTTTGTCGAGCATGGACATACGGCTGTGCCCTCCATGTCGCTTGTCCCGGGCGGGGATAATACACTTCTCTTTACGAATTCGGGCATGGTCCAGTTCAAGGATGTGTTCCTGGGCACCGACAAGCGTCCGTACACGCGCGCCGTCGATTCGCAGAAATGTATGCGCGTTGCCGGCAAGCATAATGACCTCGATGACGTCGGTCGTGACGATACTCATCACACCTTTTTTGAAATGCTCGGCAACTGGTCCTTCGGCGACTATTACAAGAAGGAAGCGATT
>JBKPQD010000108.1:0-2794 GCA_046733915.1 Chloroflexota bacterium | reverse complement strand
GTGCAGGAAGGTATCACAGAAGAGGAACTGGCGGACAGCAAAGCGAATTTCATCGGCAGGTTGCCGCTTTCTCTTGAGTCAAACGGTGGTGTGGCGAATGCCTTGCTTAATATTGAACGCCATCAGTTAGGACTGGATTATTATCGCGGTTATCCTGCATTCGTGAATGGTATTTCGCGTGAGGATGTGTTGCATGCGGCCAGAAAGTTCATTGACGTGGATCGATTGGCCATCGCGGTGGCGGGGCCATGACGTCTCCGCTAGCCCCTTTCCTAGCCGCCGAGGGAACGAGATCATAAATGAAACTCGCAACAGGTGTGGATCTCATTGAAATAGCGCGCATCCAGGAAGTCGTCGCGCGGCATGGTAAACATTATCTTGACCGGATTTACACGCCTGCAGAACAGGAGTATTGCGGAAAGCGTGCCGAGTCTTTAGCCGGGCGATTTGCGGCAAAGGAAGCTGTTGCGAAAGCCTTGGGTTCCGGTATTGGCGATGTCGATTGGAAAGAGATCGAAGTGCTCGGGGATGAACAAAACGCGCCCATACTTACCCTGCATGGAATGGCAGAACAAAAAGCCAAAGAATTGGGTCTGATAGCTTGGTCTGTGAGCATCAGCCATAGCCAAAGCCATTCTGTGGCATTCGTGGTAGCCATCGGTTAAAAAAATACCTCCCGGATGCCAGTTTCCGGGAGGTCTGCAAAGGACATGGACTCGACTAGTTCTTGTCCTCAATGCCAATCCAAATGTGACCAGGTAGTACAGGTCGGTACGGGCGGACAGTGAGCTTGTTGATCTCCAAATGTTTTTGATTGTTTTCCATCATGCTGGGGTGAACCAGACACAGATCAGGAATCCGTCCGTACTTTTTGTGATAGTAATCCATGGCTTTTTGAATTTTTACGTTTAGCGTAGTCGTCGAGTTATCGAACCATAACATACCAGTGTGCATACGCTAGCTCCTTTCTAGTCAATAGTTGGTATCCAAAATCTCAGCCAATGGTCTCCTTCGCGCAGAGCGAATTGCGTACCAATATTAAGCGATTCCAATCCAGCATGTTCCGCATTCAAATTTCTGGCATGGTTTGGATTTTGAATGGGGCCAAAAATGCGGGTATGGAATGCGTCTAACCAGGGAGTAATATTTTCAACGCGATTGGGATTGATTGTTGTAATCGGCCAAACGCGGCGCGCCGGTCCACGCAGCAGGAGCCAGCGCAGGTTTTGCTTTGCATCGAAATCCATATTTGTGGCGGCTTCCAGATCATCGAGCAGTAAGAGGACAGCTTGCTGGCTCGTCTTATTACTGTGAGCCCAGGAGGCAAGGGAGAGGATAAAATCCTCCGCAGATTTGTGATAAAGTGGAAAAATCCCCACATTATTTGTAACTTCTTCAAGAGCGCACCATTCATCTGGATGGTTGGTCAGTACGCCGAACTGCAGTTCCTCGGGCTGGTGCATTGTTGCTGCAGCCAAAGCTATGGTCTGCAGCAATCCCGTTTTGCCGGTACCGGCATCGCCGCCAATCAGCAGGGGGCCGGGGATCGGATCGTGCAGGTTCAACAGAACGGGAAGGCCATCTGAAGCAACACCGAGGAATAACGCTTCCTGAGGCATGGGGCCAAACTCCGTCAGGACTTCGCTTAAGGGAGGCAAGGCAGGGACCGGCTGCGACTGCGATCGACGCGCGGTATCAATCTCTGGCTTCAATTCAGCCAAAGCTTCCAACATCAGTGCGTATCGATTGATCTCAGTCATGGGTCACCTTTAGTTAAATATAGAACGGATGTTCTAAGTTTACAACTTTCTTGTTTGATTGTCAAGATGTTGTTGAAATTAACTTCATTTTGCTTGACTTTGATGGTGAATCCTGCTAAACTACCGCGCGCTCCTGTAGCGAAGCAGAACCCCGCAGGTGTCTTGTGCGGGGGCTTTTCCGCCGGGAGCATTTAAATTGTCGAAGCGAAGCTCCCGCTGCTTTTTACGGGACCTTGTGTTACTTCCCCTTTAGGTATGGCTTTGGTATAATCGTCCTGCTTAAATGGGTGTCGAAGATCCCGCCCGAAGGTGCTGGCGTTCGTCCAGCCAAGCGGGATGCCGACGTAGCTCAATCGGCAGAGCACCCGCCTTGTAAGCGGGCGGTTACGAGTTCGATTCTCGTCGTCGGCTCTACAGGGAAACGGATTGATCACTTCCAAAAGGGTCAACCAATAAAAACCTTATATCTGGGCAGTTACCCAAGTGGCCAAAGGGGACTGACTGTAAATCAGTTGTCAGAAGACTTCGGAGGTTCGAATCCTTCACTGCCCACTAGTGCCGGAATGCCGGCACCGCCAGCAGATCGCTGGCCAGCATGTCAAGCCCTCATAGCTCAGTCGGCAGAGCACACCCTTGGTAAGGGTGAGGTCATGGGTTCGAATCTCATTGAGGGCTCAGTTGCTGAAAAGTTCTATGTCTACGGAAAAGGAGAAAGAGACATGGCGAAGGAAAAATATGATCGCAGCAAGCCGCATCTAAACGTGGGGACGATGGGCCACATCGACCACGGCAAGACGACGCTAACGGCAGCCATCACGAAGGTGGCAGCGATGCAGGGGCAAGGGCAATTCCGGGCATACGACCAGATCGACAATGCGCCGGAAGAGAAGGCACGCGGCATCACGATCAACATCGCGCATGTGGAATACCAGACCGCCAAGCGGCATTATGCACACGTGGACATGCCGGGGCACCGGGACTACATCAAGAACATGATCACCGGTGCGGCGCAGGTGGATGGTGCCATTTTGGTG
>JBKPQD010000107.1:0-8178 GCA_046733915.1 Chloroflexota bacterium | reverse complement strand
GCGTCCTTGGCGATGGACTGGATCGCAGCCTGCGCTTCGACGACCGAGTACCCAAGTGCCGTCAACGCGGCGAGGACTTCCCCATCCGTGTCGGACATGGCAGCGACGCGCGCCAGAGCATCGGTCGGCTTAAGCTTATCCTTGAGATGGAGCGCCATCTTCTGGGCAGTCTTTTTTCCCACACCGGGGACACGGCTAAGCACATCGCCCTCATCGGCAAACACGGCCCGTTGGATCGCGTCCAGGGTCATCGAGGAGAGGACCGATAAAGCGACCTTTGGCCCGACACCATCAACGCCGAGCAGGATGTTGAAGAGATCACGGTCAGGTTGCGATTCGAAACCGTACAGCGTCAAGGCATCTTCACGCACGACAAGATGCGTGTGCACTAAAAGACCCTCACCGATCTTAAGCCGTGTTCGCAGCGGCGCCGGTACAAATACGCGCAGTCCCACACCGCCCACCTCGACGATGATGGCATTTTCTTCGATTTGAGAGACTTCACCACGGAGTGTTGCGATCATATTCGGAATTATACAGGAGGCATCAGTTTTGCGGGATCGAAATGAGTTCCCTCAATAATGAGGGCCGTCATACCGGACTCTGTACCCGATTCGTGCCATTCTCCGCTTTCCCAGTATGCGGCCTGCCCCACTTGAATGGGAACGGGACGGAAAGTTTCCGCTCGCACCCAACCGTCACCCTGAACAACCAGAAACAATTGAGGCGCAGCAGCTTGATGATATCCGATAATCCCACCAGGATTTAAGTAGGCACAATTGACAAATGCTTCACCGAACAATTCAACAACCCGCGAAACAATAAAACCCGAGCTACTATAACGATCAATGCTTTTCCCAGTTTCAGGATCAAACCGAAATATCTTCATTCCAGCTCGTAACGTCTTGTATTCAAATGTGTAATTGCAATTGCCAACGCATCCGCTGCATCATCGGGTTTCGGAATGGAGTCAAGCTGCAACAACGCACGCACCATTTCCTGCACCTGTCGCTTATCGGCACCACCATAACCGGCGACCGCCTGTTTCACTTCATTCGGTGTGTATTCAAACGGTTCCAGGCCCGCCTGGTGCAGGCACAACATGACTACGCCGCGTGCCTGTCCGACCGCAAGGGCAGTCGTCACGTTGCGGGAGAAGAATAATTTTTCCACCGCGGCGAGCTCAGGTTTATATTCTTTCAGCAGTGCCTGTAAGTCATCGTATAGCATTCCGAGGCGGGAAGGTGGCGTCGCCTCCTTGGGGGTCAGGATCACGCCGTATTTAACGGCGACCAGCGTCCCATCCGGCTCGACGCGGACGAGCCCAAAGCCTGTGGTGGCAGTACCCGGATCAATTCCTAATGCGAGAGTCATAATAAAAAAGCAGGGCGACCAGCCGGTCGCCCTTGCGCAAATTACGCAGCTTCGAGCGCAGCCAGCGCTTCGTCGGAAACCTTGAGATTCGAGTAGACGTTCAGGACATCATCGAGATCTTCAATGGTCTCGAGCGCCCGGAGAACTTGGATAGTATCTTCTGCATCCAATTCCATCTCCTGCTTGGGAAGCATGCGGAGGTTTGCTTCTTCGGGCTGGACCTTGGCCTTGTGCAACGCGTCAGCAATGACCTTGAACGCTTCGACGGGAGCGGTGATCTCTATGCTGCCATCCTCTTCGACAACATCGTTGGCACCCAATTCGATGCCAAGCTCAAAGGCCTTATCGAAATTCATCGCCCTCGAGGGAAAGGAGAAATAAGCCACGCGTTCGAACTGCCAACCGACCGCTCCGGGTTCTGCCATATTTCCACCCGCTTTGCTGAAAGCATGACGCAAATCGGAGATGGTGCGGTTGCGGTTATCGGTCACCGTCTCGACCATCACCGCTACGCCGTGCGGGGCATAGCCTTCGTAAGTGATCTGCTCAAAGGCTGCCGCGTCCTTATCTTCACCAGCCCCGCGCTTAATGGCGCGCTCGATGTTGTCCTTGGGCATGTTCTCGGCGCGAGCCTTATCCACGGCCAGCCGCAGGCGAAAATTGGAATCAGGATCGCTTCCGCCTTCGCGTGCCGCCATCACCAATTCACGACTGAGACGTGTAAAAACAGCGCCCCGCTTGGCATCGGCCGCGCCTTTTTTACGCTTAATGGTTGACCATTTGGAATGACCTGACATGTCGTTCTCCTTCAATTAAAGCACTTTTGTGCGAATTTTGCGATTAGCCTGCCAATTATACCATTGGAGATTAATGGCTCCTGTGAGGATACTTTCTGATGAAAACCTAGGGACCATCATCTGGCGGTGCCTGGGTTTTACATCGATTTGGCACGTTCCGCCAGTTGGGCATGCAGCGATTTGATGTCATTATCCACGAAAAACAACGCCCCAAGATACAGGAAGAAACACAAGATCCAGGCTGTGAGACAAACCACTTGAATCGCAGATTGTTTGCTTCCTGTCGAAAACGCGATTGCGCCTGCAATCGTCGGCGCCAGGGCCGCGCCGCTGTTTTCGATGAAGTATTCCACCGCTTGCGCCGAACTCCGGATTTCGGGCAGGCTGATATCGAACACGGTGGAGGTGACGTTAGGAGAGGAAAACGGCATGAACAAAGCCGTGAGGCACATCAGAACGAAGAAGGTATTCTTTTCCTGAACCGGTGTATTTAACGCCAGGAACAGGAAGATTGCTCCTAACAGTACTCCGACACTGGAAACAAGGATCCGGCCCTTGAGCGTACGCCGGAACATCCAATCACCAATCGCGCCGCCAACAAAATATCCTGCCGCCAAAATCAATACTACCGGACCCATTGTCAGCAGCACGGAATTGTTATCGTACCCACGCTCCGTCATCAGATAGCCAAAGAAAAAGAACGTGATGACATTCCACGGGAAGACCCCAGCGAAGCCCTGTAGGAAGATAAACCACATGGTTCGCTTGCGTAGGACATCTTTCAACGCTTCCCAGTTAAAGCGAAACTGTCCCATCTCAGCCAATTCCTGAAACTCCGGCTCTGATTGACCGCGCGGTACATCCTTGACACCAAAATAGATCAATACCGCCATGACGAGTCCAAGAAAGCCCGTCGCCAAAAAGATCGTGCGCCAGCCTTCCAGGTGGAAGATCTTATCCTCGAGCAGCGGTGCGACAAGCAGGGCGAGGATGATGCCTAACAAGTAGCCTAGAGGCTGGGCGAGCTGCAACACACCATATACCCTGCCTCGCAATTTGGGACCAAAATAATCTGCCACCAAACTGTACAGACCAGGATAAGAGGAGTCGTCGATGCCGGTTGAGGAACGGGTTGCGATAAACGACGGATACGACGTCACAATGGAACTTAACCAGGTGGTTGCACCCCAGATAAAAGAAGCCAATGCGAGCAGCTTGGCGCGGGCGTACCGATCGTATAAATAGCCCCAGATGGGATAGAAGATCGTCCCGACAATCAATGCGCCGGTATTGATAAAGCCCCACTGCAGGTCATTCAAGCCAAATGTTTTACTGATGGGAATCTGCAGAGAACCGATCAGCAGCTTATCTGTTTGATGCAAAAGTACAAACAAGAAGAATATGGCAACAACGAATGCCCGGGAAGATGCTCGCTTCTTTTCCATAGGGTCGCCTCGGTTTTGCAATGATGTTTAGCGAGTGTACAACAAAAAATGTCCGATGTCACGGCTCAGAGGTTAAGGTCAAGGCTCCAGATTTCCGGGGTTAAGCCTCAGATGTCGAGCAAATCAGAAGAGATGATTTCGCGCGCCAGATTTTGTAGTTCCTCTGATTCTTTGATCTTCGCTGATTCAAAATATTGGGTTAATAATTCGAGCGGGCTGAGACTACTGACCGCCTGGCCTTCCGGGATGCGGACGCGCGCTTCGGTCTTGGGCCGCTTGCAGAGATGAAATTCGAAGCAGCACTCGGTATGCTTCCGCAAAGCGCTTTCGTCGATCATAACATCCAGCTCGCGGGGATATTCCACCGTCAGTTTGACGATCGCCTGCACCATTTTATCGAGCGACGGCAGCGACTGAATCAATTCGTCGGTCACGTTCTCTGTGGACCGGAGGACACAGTGCCGTTCAATAAACGGACGCGTCCCGTCAATCTTGCACCACTTCACCTGTGTCGAACCGCGTGCTACATCGGCGATGATATAGAACTTGTCGTCCATCGCTTCGCCAAAGTCGATGCGCTCGATGGAGCCAGGATAGATCACCGGAGGATGATTGCCTTCATTAAGATCCTGCGGCTTGTGGATGTGGCCCATGGCGACATAATCAAGACGCTGATCTTTCACCAGAGAAGTCGGCAGGACGAGGTCGCTGCCGAGCATGACCATGCGCTCCGCACCGAACATCGCGCCTTCCACGGAGGCATGGGCTGTCATAATCATCGGCAGGCTGGCATCCGCTTCGCACAGCCATTCTTCCACCAGACCCGAGATGCGCGCTTCGATGCTTTCGAACAGCTCCTTGACATCGACAGCGCTGGATTCGATGGATGCCATTAAGCCCGAGCGTGAAACCCAGGGCATGGCAATGACCTGCACAGGCAGCCCCCACAAATCTTCCGAGGTTAAAAATTCAGGCTTCTGCAGGACGCGCACGAAGGGCACCTGTAGCGTATCGAATTCCTGAATGGCATGAGCCCTTCCCATGGCGGGAGATAGATCATGATTTCCTACTAAAAGTAATGTGGGAATTTTCGCCTGCGATAAGCGGATAATGCGCTTGCCCCATTCCCGTTGAAATGTGGGCGCGGGAGAGCGGTCTTTGTAAGCGTCTCCGGCAAAGATGACCATGTCTACTTTTTCATCGATCGCCGCATCGACAATCGTGTCGAGCGCCTTCAAAAAATCAAGGACACGCATCGGCAGGCCCGTTTGCGGATCGTGACGTCCATAGTTTGCCATATCAATATGGGCATCAGCGAAATGCAGTACTCTCATAGTTTGTGCTCCTAGCGCCGTGAACGGCGTTGGATTTGGGCAGCAATATCCGCCACGAAGGCGGCTCGAGCATCTTACAAACTAAGGCTGCAATCCCAAATCCTGTAGTGCCTCAACAGCCGGGATCCAATTCGGATGGACTTTCAAGGCATCGCGGTAATCCTTTACGGCGAGATCGGTTTGGCCTGCCATGTAATCGGCACGCCCCCGCCAGTAGAGGGATTCCTCCAATACAGGTTCGGAAATCGTTTTATTTAGAGTAGTATCCGCAAGATTAATTACGTCAGAAAAACGATTGGTATAGTAATAGGCTTTATACGGTCCGGTCTGGTACCACATCATCCGGTACGGACGAACCGAATCTTCCACATTCAGGTTTGCATACAGGTTAAAGGCGTAATCGTATGCAATCGCAGCATCTGCATACTCCAGCAGCATGACGTGACTTGTCCCCACATTGAACCAGGCAAAATATTGATCGATATCCGTCAGAGTCTGTGCCTCGGCTTGGGCAACGCTCAACGCATGCCGTGCCGCATCGTTCTCGTTTGCCAGCGGACCGAGGAGCGTCATCACCTGCGTTTCTTTTTCTCCGGGATAAACAACGACAAAAATATAATTAAAGGCCCGCCAGCCTTCGATAAAGGTGGAATATTTGATATGCCGATTGGGGCCGGGATTGCTCTTGGGTTCCGGCTGGTAGGTATCTTGATATATGATTTCCTGGGTAGTATCGTCGTAGCCGGTCACAAAGGCATAGTGTCCCATCCAGCCCATATGACCGTTGATATCCACTTCATAGATACCTTTTTCCACCACAACCGGGAAGCCCGCAGCGACCATACGCTTAAGCATATCAATGTCACCGCCATAGCGGATCACGGATGTCATGCCAGGCACATTGTCTGTGATGAAATCCTGCAGCTCATAGGGCATAACGTTCTTGTCTTTATCTGAGGGCTTGACCGCTTTTCCCACCACATCGCGGTTACCATTCCAACCCCAATAGGTTAATGCCATCGAGAAATTTGCCGGACCACAGTAGTTGAGCCGTCCATGCTGGTGCTCGTATTTGACGCCGCTCAGTTGTACAGTAGCCGGCACGGGCGTAGATGCGATCGCTGGCGGCAGCGTGGTACCCGGCTGAGGTGTAGAGGAGGCTAGAGCCGTTGTCCCCGCCTGCGGCATCATCGTCGCTTGCAGAGTCTGCATCATGGCGGTGACGGCGATGTCAAGTTGGTTCTGTTGTTCAGGCTGAAAGACGGCTTCATCCGGAGGGTTGATCATGTATTTCATCTGCGTACGCACAGACTCCATACGCCAGGCTAGACGGCTGTGGACCGGCGGAACATAATAGAGCCCGATCACGAAGACCACGATGGCCGGAATCGCCCAGCGGGGATTAGAACGTTTGTGCATAAACAGGATTATAAAACAAAAAGACCCTTAGACTTCGTCAAGCCTAAGGGTCTCTAATGTTTCTATTATTATTCTCTTACTTCGCCTTCAATGACGTCGTCGCCATTGTTCGGTGCGGAAGGTCCGCCCTGTGTTTCAGGCTGCGGCTGTCCCTGCGCATAGAGCTGCTGGCTCAACGCATGGAACGCCTGCTGGACACTTTCACTCGTCTGCTGGATGCGGTTGATATCGTCGCTTTGCGCAGCAGATTTCAGATCGTTGATCTTGCCTTCGATGGTGCTGCGTTCGGCTGCCGGAACTTTATCGCCTAGATCGCGCAGCGCCTTTTCCGTCTGGTAGACGAGGCTATCGGCGGTGTTCTTGGCGTCGATCAGTTCGCGGCGCTTCTTATCTTCGGCTTCGTGAGAGCGAGCTTCCTGGACCATCCGGTCGATGTCGCCCTTGTTGAGGTTCGTCGAAGCGGTGATAGTAACCTTCTGTTCCTTGCCGGAGGCTTTATCCTTGGCGGTCACATGCAGGATACCGTTCGCATCGATATCGAAGGTGACTTCGACCTGCGGGATACCGCGCGGGGCTGGCGGAATGCCATCGAGGCGGAACCGTCCGAGCGACATGTTGTCATTCGCCATCGGGCGCTCGCCCTGCAGCACGTGGATATCCACAGCGGTCTGATTATCCGCGGCGGTCGAATACGATTCGGTCTTGCGAACCGGGATGGTCGTATTGCGCTCGATCATCTTGGTCATCACGCCACCGAGGGTTTCGACACCCAGGGAAAGCGGCGTGACATCGAGCAGCAGGATATCCTTGACTTCACCGCCAAGTACACCACCTTGAATCGCCGCACCGACTGCAACCACTTCATCAGGGTTAACACCCTTGTTCGGTTCCTTGCCATTGGTCAGTTTGCGGACCAAGTCCTGGACCATCGGCATACGAGTGGAACCACCGACCAGAACGACTTCATTGAGCCGGCCGGCATCGAAACCAGCATCACGTAATGCCGCTTCGAACGGCTTGCGACAGCGGTCGAGCAGGTCTTCCGTCATCTGCTCGAATTTGGAGCGGGTCAGCTTTAACTGTAAATGTTTTGGTCCGCTCGCATCGGCTGTAATATACGGCAGGTTGATCTCAGTTTCCATCACGGAGGAAAGCTCGATCTTGGCTTTCTCGGCTGCTTCGCGCAGGCGCTGTAATGCCTGGCGGTCGCCCCGCAGATCAATCCCCTGCTCGCGCTTGAATTCATCGGCAGCCCAGTTGACGATGCGCTGGTCCCAGTCATCACCACCAAGGTGGGTATCACCATTCGTGGCTTTAACTTCGATCACGCCTTCGCCCACTTCGAGCACCGACACATCGAACGTACCACCACCAAGGTCGAACACCAGAATGGTCCCGTTCTTCTTCTTATCGAGACCATACGCCAGAGCAGAGGCGGTCGGCTCGTTGATGATGCGCAGCACTTCGAGACCCGCGATCTTACCGGCATCTTTGGTCGCCTGGCGTTGACTATCGTTAAAATACGCCGGGACCGTGATGACGGCCTGGTTCACGGACTGGCCGAGATACGCTTCGGCATCTGCTTTGAGCTTGCCAAGGATCATCGCGGAGATTTCCTGCGGAGAATACTCGCGGTTCGTGATCGGGATTTTCACGCGGACATCATCCGTGGGTCCCTTCACGACTTCATAGGAAACCATCTTGCGTTCGGTTTCCGTCTCATCATAGTGTCGACCAATGAACCGCTTGATGGAATAAATTGTATTTTCTGAGTTGACGACTGCTTGTCGCTTCGCGGTCTGACCGACG
>JBKPQD010000106.1:0-9293 GCA_046733915.1 Chloroflexota bacterium | reverse complement strand
GGCGAATCGCTCTTGCTCAAGTAACCATCTATCCCCGCTTGAAGGGCTTCTTGAACAAAATGTTGATCACTATAGGCGCTTAAGATGATGATAGAGAGGGGCAGATTCTTGGCGCGTAGCTCACGTACGACATGAATGCCTCGCATGTCTGGCATTTCCATATCGAGCAACAGAACGTCAGGATGCAGTTGCTGCACGAGACGCATTGCGTCTGTGCCATTGCTGGCTTCGCCGATAACACAAATGTTAGGGTGCTTTTCCAAAATCCCGCGTATGCCGCGTCGTATCAAAGCGTGGTCATCGGCAAGAATGACCCGAATCATACTTTCAACTTTCATAGTCCATGCCGTATAGAGGAAGATGTGACTGTCCTGTTCGAGGAGTTAATCCGAAGAGCGGATTCGATGCTAGGTACAATCTATATTTCGTTATACTTTCTTTAAATCGGACAAACAATACGGGATTTACCTACAACAGGTTACACCCACTTTTCCTGCACGGCGAGTACTGCCGCTTCGACCCGCGACGTTACTTTGAGCTTGGCAAACACAGATTCCAGGTGTTTTTCGACCGTTTTCTGGCTGATTCCCAGTTCCATGCCGATCTCCTGGTTGGTTTTCCCTTTGACCACCCATTTCAGCACGTCGAGCTCGCGCGGGGTCAGGTTTTTGCTGGAAATATCGCCATTCTGGGTCCAGGCGGACATGATCGCCGCGACGCGCCGACTCACCCACCCTTTTTCCCCGCGAGAGACGCCGCGTACCGCATCGACGATGGTTTCGGGCACCTCCTCCTTCGTCAGGTATCCCGCCGCGCCATTGCCAAGCAGACCAAAAATGAACTGCTTGTCATCATACGTACTGAGCACCAGGATCTTGACCGGGGAATTCATGGTCTGCAGTTCCTTGGCGATTTCCATCCCTTTCACCCCCGGCAGCTCGATATCCAATAAAAGCACATCCGGTGTCAAGCGTTTTGCCAGCTCCAGCGCCTCGGTACCATTATTTGCTTCTGCAATTACCTCGATATCAGTCGCTTTGTTCAAGAATTTACGAATCCCCGCTCGCGCAATGGGATGATCATCTGCAAGCATCACTCGAATTTTTTCCATTCCATCTCCTCAAATCACTCGTGCCTAAGAACGCGGTATCAGCGTGCGGATCAGAGTTCCGCTGCCCGGAGCGGAGAGAATCTCAAGCTTTCCGCCAACACTGTCGACCCGTTCGGCAATCCCCAACAGGCCAAAGTGATCCTCATGTGCCAGGTCCGCCCACTCCTGTGGGACCACGAATCCCTTGCCATTGTCCTCAATTTCCAGAATGATCATTTCATCATCCCAGTTGAATCGAATATCCACTTCGGTTGCTTCCGCATGCCGCGCCACATTATTGATCGTCTGCTGGTAGGTGCGAAAGAGATTCAACCGCAGGCTGTCGGATAGCACTTGTTTATCCGGCATAAGCTCCAGGTTCACGCGCAGCGTAGGATTCTTCTCGCAGAACTTTTCTACATGATCGCGTATCGCAACCTCCAACCCGAACGGCGAGAGCGATGGTGGGCGGAGCTCCCCGCAGATAACCCGCAAACTATTAACTACCTTGTGAAGGGTATGTTTAAACTCATCCAGGGTTTTTGCACCATCCGAATCGGGCAAGCTATCCTGTAAATCGTCGAGTTGGTAGATCAGCCCGTATAAATCCTGAATGGGCCTATCGTGCAAATCCTGGGCGATGCGAAGGCGTTCCTTTTCGACGTTTTCAATCAGACGGCGGCGGATGGAGTAGCGGTCCCATTCAAAATGGCCCGAGCGGGTCATGAATCGTGCCCGGGTTAATTCCTGCGCCAGCCTTTGATTGTCGACGACAAGATCTTCTTCGCGTCGCGCCTTATCTAATGCCATGGCAAGGATATTGGCAGCACTTTGCAGGAAAAAGATTTCGTCCTTTGAAAAGGACTGCAACTGCCGTGAAAAGATCTCCACCACTCCATATGGTTTATCCACTGTCCCAATCAGGACACTTGACCCGCTCGACACATGCTCGAAGTCTAGGCTGCACGTCTTAAACCGTATATCTTTATGCAGATTCTCTGCAACGACCGGGGATGACGAACCGAGGGTAAAACCCTTCATAGAGTAACGATCTACCGGGGTTTGTATGCGGGCGACAGATTTGCTTGGCAGCCCGGATGCCGCCATGAGCAAAAAATGTTTTCCATTATCAAGAAGCTGCCATACCATGGAGTAATCCACAGGCAGGATCTTTGTAAGCAGGGCCGCGACCTCGCTCATTAACTCTGCTGGCGTGATAGGGGAAAGTGCCAGCTGCCCGAGCTGAATCAGCGCCGTCTGGCATTGTGTACTTTCGATTGATTCGTTATTGAGGCTTTGAAAACTGGTGGGTGCTGACATAGGGCTTCTCCGGAAAGGAGATCACACGTAGGCTCGAAGAAGGACTACATGTAGGCGAAATACTGATGCTAAGATAAGAATATTAACGGTGGAGTGCCGGAAATTGTACTCTCTTTTCAAGTTGTGTCAACAATCCCTCCAAGTTAAGGCGAGCATTTGCAAAGCTAAAATTCCAGGTACTTCAAAAGTAGAGAAAAAGCAGGGTAAATCCACAAGGTTCGGCATCCAGAGGGCGGAAAAGACTTATCAAACGTTCATAATTAAAGCGGAAGAAAACAAGGTTGCGTGATGTGTTTCCTCGCTTGGCAACCTTTCCCGGTTGGATTTAGCATGACAATGAACTGGATGACACCGCTATACAGGTCGGCGTTTTGATGATTGCCGTCGTCCGTCAGCCACCATAGCACGATGTAAATAAATTCGTTCTTTTTATAAGAACACAATCAACACACCATTTTTAAGGAACGTAATCATTCATTTAAAAAGGAAAAGGTGCTTTTATGACCGACCCAAACGAAGGAAACCAGCGAGATCAAGAAAGAGAAGAACAGAAGGTTGTACCGCAGGACGCGCGGGAAGGTCCCGTTGATCCGTATACCGGTGAAGTGGAGCCACCTGCGCCGGATGCCTACAAGGTCGTGGAAGTCGTTCCGACCGACCCCGACAACCGCGAAGGCGAAAACTTTCTGATGGAGGAAGAGGACTCGCTCGACAAATTTGTTCTGGATTCCAACGCCGATGAAATTGTCAAGCAGATCGACGATTTCACAGACGACGAAGACATTCTCGAGGATTTTGCCGAACGCCAGGGCTTAGCTTCCGGCGGACGACAGAAGCTGGAAGAAAAGCTCAACGAGTATAACGGGATGGATCCCACGCTTTCCGGTGGAGATGTGGATGCTGCCTGGGAAGATAGCATCGTTGCCGGGGAGGAAAGCGTCGGCGGCACCGCACCCACACCCGATCAGGATATTGTGGACGACATTGGCGAAGCCGCCGGCCTCACCTACCGCGACGATGAGCCCCTCGACAGCGACAAGAAGGTTTTGGATCGCGACCGCAACCGCTGGGAACTCGATCCCGCTTCTGCGAATGACGATGAAGATGTAAATCTAGATGCCGACCTCGACGACGGGGAGGATGCAGGTCTTCGAACGGGAACAAGAGAATAAACAAACTGCCCCGCAGAAATCTGCGGGGCAATATTTTATGTGGGGCGGAATTCCGCGTAGCGGACGGGGTATCCCTGGAGACAGCACGGCGGGTCGGGAACCCACTCTGCGCTCAAATCACATAGCGAAGGATGGCTGCCACGTCGCCTCCACCGGGAAATTGATCGCGCGGCAAGGCATAGACATTGCCGGAGCTGAGAATCGTTTGCAGGGCAGCGTAGTTAATCATGTCTTCATTCTCGGGCGTGGGCTGCGAATCAAATTTCACCGAGTCGGTTGCCGGGTCGTAATGTCCCCACCTTTGGACGCCAAGGGGAACCAGCAGCGTTTCCACGCGTCCGCCGATGGCTGCTTTGACAGCTGTATCGAGGTCGTTGGTTGCCAAGCCGTTTTGCTGGCCGTGCAATTCGTTGAAGCGGTCGATCGCTTCCTGCTGGGTACGCATGAAAATCGGTTCGACGATCTTCCAGGCGAGGGAATGCAGCTCCTTGAGATCGTGTCGCTCGGGATTGCCGATCACACCATCGTCGAGGAGATTGCGATAGGTGCTGGCTTGCTGGAAAATGGGAATCAGGTAATCCACGGCGGCGACCACCATCGGTGCCGACTCGTCCTCGATTTGGCCGGATAATCCATTATCCACCTCCTGGCAATAGCGCAGCACTTTTTCCTTCTTGTCATCCTCTACACCCTGCCCGTAGTGAATAGCGGGGCGTTCCCCTGCCCCTGTGCCGCCCACGGTATTATCGGTCATTGTTTGAAAGCCAAGATTTTTTTGCTTGTCTTCAATCATCAGGGCTTCTTCCATATTCTTGGGCACATTCTGGAGCTCTACCTCCTCGATGTGATCTTTCGATGCCCGAAATAATTTGTTCTGGTTGAGGCTCAGAGACAGGATATAGAAAATCCCATTGCCGCTCAACAGCGGCAGAAGCGGCTGGACATAAAAACTCTTCCCTACGACGACCGCTTCTTCAAACGTGGCAGGTAGTCGGAAACTGCGTGATGTGTCCCCAGAAATAAAAATTGCCATGCCATCGCTGGGATTCTGCCAAAAATCCCGGTTGACCAGCAAATCATTGCCATGTGTTAGCAGCTGCTCCACGTCGGGGCGGCGCAATCCGTAATCAAGGAGCTTCTTCTCGGCTTGTGACAATAAATTTTTGAGGCGGATATGATCCTGCTGTTGTTCATTGCCAGCGCGGTGCATGGGTAGGTAAACGGAGACATGCCATTCTCCATTCGACTCCACTAACTGCCGAAGATTCTCTCGTGTTAACGTATCCATAGGC
Organism: Chloroflexota bacterium; assembly: GCA_046733915.1. GTDB lineage: Bacteria > Chloroflexota > Anaerolineae > Anaerolineales > Villigracilaceae > Defluviilinea. The sequence continues at coordinate 4,419 of JBKPQD010000106.1, read as the reverse complement.
GACTAACCTTTCTCTTGATTTTTGTCTTGTAAAGGCAAACCACTCGAAAAGCCTGGCGCAGGTTGCCTTTCTGCCATGTATTTTGATCAGGGGAGGTACAAAAAGCTTGGAAAGCTAAACTATATAACGAGTCGAAAACGGAATTCGACACGCTGCAGACACAATTGGGGAGACCAATGAGACATTTATCCCCCTTTGTTGTGCACTAGTATGGATCCGGCTGCTTTCTTGCGCCGGGGCCACAAACGAACCACAGGAAGAACCCCGTGAACACTATGCATGCGCACAGGTTCTTTATCATTTCCCGATCAATTCGTCATATTTTCTGCGCACTTCGCGAATATCTTCCCACATCAGTGCCTTAGGGGATCCGGGGTCGCGGGAGGGATTGCGCAACAAATAGGAGGGATGAAAGATCGGCATGATCCAGCGTCCCTGCGATTCGGTCCATTTGCCGCGCAGGCTGGTGATGCCCGTCTTCCGCAGGACGGATTGGGAGGCGACGTTTCCGGTCAATAAAATCACGTGCGGATCGATCAGCCGGATGAATTCAAATACGAACGGGCGGTAATAATCGATCTCTGCATCGGTGGGTTTGCGGAATGCCTTGCCGTCTTCGCCGGGCGGCATACGAAACACAGAGTTCGTGATGTACACATCCTTTTCGGGATCGAAGCTCGCCGATTCCAGAACCTTATCTAGCATTTGTCCGGCGCGCCCGACGAAGGGTTTGCCGCGAATATTTTCTTCAGGTCCCGGCGCCTCGCCGATAATCAGCAGTTTTGCTTCGGGATTACCGCGGCTGATGACGACATTCGTCCCGGCGTTGACAAGCGGATCGTCCCTCATGCCCTGCAGGGCAGCGATGAGCTCTGCGAGAGATGCAAACGTACCTGAATCGGCTTTTGGATTGTTCTTGGAGACGGCGTTCGGCTCTGGTTCCGCTTCTGGATTGAACAGATCAAGTTGAGGCATTATGCTCTCCTTGTATTGGTAGCTGTATAAGAATTTTACCTCCGTATGTGTTTAGAATTCAACTACCCCAAGTTGGCAGATTCAAATTGCCGCCGATCGGATATGATTCTTTGGCCTGCAACACTACAGCAGCACCGGGTCTTGATTTACCCGTTTGGCTGCACGATCACCTTTTTCACGGCGGGGTCGCGGCTTTCGATCAGCTCTAACGCGTGAGGCATATCATCCAAAGGTAAATAGTGGGAAATCAACGGCGCAACCCGGATTTGACCCGATTGCAAGAGTCCCACTGCCTGAAACGAATTCCGCACAGAAGTGAATGAAGAGAGAATTTTCAAGCCTTTCTGGAAAATTTTGAATCCCTCCAATTCCAGAGTCCGGCCCGAAGGGGGTACGCCAAACAATAGCACAGTCCCGCCCTTACGCACAAAATCAATCGTCCGGTTCATCACGGGAATTGCGCCAGTGGCATCGATTACGACATCATAAGAATCTGTTTGCATATCTTCCATATTGTGGACGACCCGATCGGCTCCCAGTTGCAAAGCGAGGTCGGCGCGACCGGGATTGCTTTCCATCACGGTGATATGCGCCGCGCCCTGTAAACGCGCCATCTGCAGCATCAGGCATCCAATGGGACCCGCGCCTAAAATCGCGACATGATCAGCCATGTCGATGTTCGTCCGTTCGATACCGTGTACGACACAAGAGAGAGGCTCCATAAACGCGCCGTGCTCGAAGGGCAGGTCGCCGATACTGAAAGCCGACTTTTCCGGGACCAGCACATACTCCTCCATACCGCCGGGAAGAGTCACGCCAATTGCCTGCCAGTTGAGGCAAAAGTTCTGGCGGTTATTCAAACAGTGGACACAATTGTCACAGGCAATGTTCGGTTCCACCGCCACCCGGTCTCCCGCCTGGAAGCGCGTCACCTGGCTGCCAACGGCTGACACCACCCCTGAGAACTCGTGTCCCGGAATGACCGGATACTTGCCCATGTATTCCCCGCGATAAATGTGCAGATCCGTTCCGCAAATCCCGCTCGCCATCACCTGAATCATCAGTTGTCCCGGCCCGGGATCGGGGAAATCCATCTCCGCCAGAGATATTTCATTTGGTCTTTGGATGACAACACTTTTCATAAGCTGTTCCTTCGTGAAGAGACGCGTCTGGGATGATCTCACCTTGTTGCATGAGCACTGTGATAAACGAAAAAATTGTTCCATGCAACGGGTTGGAATGGCGAATCCATCGTTACGGTGCAGCCGTCGTGTGGCAGCACGGCATTGAAACAGGTTTTATAATTCGTTCATGGCAGTGCCGATCTTAGCCACAAAGCTTTATATTCCGCCCTCCCGTCCGAAAGTCGTCACACGCTCGCCTCTGGTAAAGCGGTTGAATGATGGCTTACACCACACGCCTGGTGTGACCCTGATCTCTGCTCCCGCTGGCTTTGGAAAAACCACGCTGGTTAGCGAATGGCTCGCGGATTGCAAGCGGCCGGCTGCTTGGCTGTCGCTGGACGAAGGGGACAACGATCCGGCACGCTTTCTGACATATCTCATCGCTGCGCTGCAGACCATTTCACCAAATCTGGGGGTGCAGAGTTTGGGTATGCTCCAAACGCCACAGCCACCGCCGCCTGAATCCATTTGGACAGACCTGCTCAATGAAATCACCACGATCCCTGAACGTTTCCTTCTGATTCTGGATGATTACCACATGATCGACGCCAAAGCGGTCGATGAGGTGCTCAACTTCCTACTGGAGCACCAGCCACCGCAGATGCACATTGTGATCGCGACCCGTGAGGATCCGGATCTTCCGCTCGCCCGCTTACGCGGGCGGGGTCAGTTGACCGAGCTGCGCGCCGCCGACTTGCGTTTCACGCGATCGGAAGCGGCTGAGTTCCTCAACCGAGTAATGGGACTTCAGCTTTCTCAAGAAAATATCGCCGCCCTGGAAACCCGCACCGAAGGCTGGATCGCGGGCTTACAGCTGGCGGCTCTGTCCATGCAGGGACAGCAGGATATCACCAGCTTCCTTCAGTCATTCACGGGCAGTCATCATTTTGTGATGGATTATCTGATGGAAGAAGTGCTGCAGCAACAATCGGAAAGCGTTCAGACGTTTCTACTGTACACCTCCATCCTGGACCGGTTATGCGGTCCTCTGTGCGATGCCCTTCTCGATTCCTCTTCTGGTTTCGGGCAGGAAGTCCTCCAATACTTGGAACGCACGAACTTATTTATCGTCCCTCTCGATCATGAGCGGCGCTGGTATCGCTATCACCATCTCTTCGCGGACCTGCTTCGGCAGCGACTTCCCCAGAGCATCGCCGCGACGACAGCGGAGGCAGAACAGCGCGTGTGCGAGTTACACATCCGCGCCAGCCAGTGGTACGAAGACAATGGCTTGCAGCTGGAAGCGTTTCAACATGCAGCAGCCGCCAAGGATATCGAGCGTGCCGAGCGGCTGGCACAGGGTAAGGGCATTCCACTTCATTTTAGCGGCGGAGTGACCCCCATCCTGAATTGGCTTGAGTCGCTTCCCAAAGAGGTATTGGATGCCAGACCCTCGTTATGGTGGCGACATGCTTCCTTGTTGTTGATTAACGGTCAAACGGTCGGTGTGGCAGAGAAGCTCCAAGCCGCCGAAACCGCTTTAGCTGCCAAATTACAGGGTGCCAATCCTGATAGAGAAACCCGCAATCTGATGGGACAAATTGCCGCTGCCAAAGCCACCTTGGCGCTCACCCGCTATGACATAGAAACGATGCTCGTCCAGTCGCGCCGCGCCCTGGAGTATCTGGATCCGGACAATCTATCCACTCGTGCCAGCGCGAACTGGACAATGGGATTCGCATACGCTCTTCAGGGAGACCGGATCGCCGCCCGCCGCACATTTATGGAGGCGATCTCCCTCAGCCAGTCCTCCGGCGCAATGTTCACATTGATATTGGCGACGATCGGATTGGCAAATATTCAGGAACTGGATAATGAGCTTTATCAAGCGGCGGAAACCTGTCAACGCATCCTGGAGTGGGTGGGAGACAAGCCGCAGCAAATTATCGGCGAGGTACACCTTGCCCTGGCGCGCATTTTCTACGAATGGAATGATCTGGATGCCGCCGAACAGCACGCCCGCCAAAGTCTCATTTTGTCGCGGCAGTATGAAAATATTATCGACCGGTTTGTTTTCGGGGAAATCTTTCTTGCCCGCTTAAACTTGGCACGTCGCGATGTGATCGAGGCATCTGCGATTTTGGCGAAGGTCGATCAATCTGTGCGCCAGCGAAATTTTATGCATCGCATACCGGACGTCGCCGCTGCTCAGGTGCTGACATTGCTGCGCCAGAACAATCTCACGGTAGCTGCTCAAGTCGCTGAAGCACACAACCTGCCGGTCAGCCTGGCACGGGTCCATCTGGCACAGGGAGATACC
>JBKPQD010000105.1:0-4255 GCA_046733915.1 Chloroflexota bacterium | reverse complement strand
CGTAAATATTCAGGCAGTAGATCCTTGTTGTACTCGTCGATCAAAAAGTTTCGGGAATATAGCTTCAGGCCATCGTCCTTACGCAGGGCAAAAATTCCACGGTCGGCTTTGCTCGGGACATATAACAACGCGTATAACTGGACGGGCGCATCCGTAATGATGTGCGTGTGGAACAGCGGGTCTTCAAAGTCCAGGGTCAATTGCTTATAAAAATCTTTATATTGTTCCTCGGTTACATTGTTCTTAGGGGTACGCCAAATTGAAGCCTGTTTATTGACCGGCTGTTTATCGTCGCCGACATAAATGGGGAAACCAATGTATTCGGAGTGCTTGTGAATAATGTTCTTTAGACGATATTCGTCTGCGAACTCGGCTGCATCTTCTTTTAATTGGATCTCGACTTTTGTGCCGCGCTCGGTCATGTCCGAGGGACTGATCTCGTAATTGTCCTCGCCCGTGGCATACCAGCTGACGGCTTTGGCGCGCGGTTTATAAGAGCGCGACGTTACCCGCACCCAGTCCGCTACCATGAACACAGAATAAAAACCCACCCCGAATTGACCGATGACTTGTGATAGGTCTGCACTTTTTTCCTTAGCGGCTTCCAGGAATTTGCGCGCGCCCGATTGAGCAATGGTTCCCAGGTTCTCGATGATCTCTTCCTTGGTCATGCCGATGCCTGTATCTTGAATGGTGAGTATGCGCGCATCTTTATCGGCTTTGATGTGAATCGCTAATTCAGCCTTGGGATCCACCACATCCTGATTCGTCACCATCTCAAAGCGCAGGCGGTTCAACGCGTCGGACGCGTTGGAGAGCAGTTCCCGCAAAAAGACTTCACGGTCTTTGTATAACGAATGGATCAGAATATTGAGCAGTTGCCTGGTCTCTGCCTTGAAACGAAACGATTGAGATTCATCTTTGGTTGCAGTCTGTTCAGCGTCAGCCATGGGTGCCTCCTGTACTATTTGCTTATCTGGATTGGCAAATCCAGAGGTGTATCTGAGGAAATTACAGGATCTGACGATCCTGCAGAGCGGACCTTGTCTACATTTTATATCGCCTAAATCAACTCGAAGCAAGAGCTTTATTAGAAAAATATCAACGGCGTCACATGTTACCCCGAGCCTAATCGTGTGAAAGCAGCCCGTTCACACCGTCCCGGCGTCCACGCTTCGTGAGAACAATGACACGGGCATAAATGTTTAACTTTGCTCTTATTTTTTACAAATGTATTTCACATACAACTTTCCTAGAATTTAAATAGAGAAACTTTACTGGTTCTAAATTTTACATGGGAGAGAGTTTATGAAGCTAGACAAATTTACACAAAAATCCCAGGAGGCAATTTTCCAGGCTCAGGAAATTGCCCAAGATTATCATCACCAGAGCATCGAACCGGCGCATTTGCTATTGGCATTGCTTCGCCAGGATGAGGGTATTGTCCCTGCCATTGTGACGAAGGTCGCAGGCAGCACACAGGCGTTGCGCAATGAATTGCAGAATGAGCTGACGCGGCGCCCAAAAATCCAGGGGGCGAGTGTGGAGGTCGGCTTGGCGCAAACGACTACCGATACATTGAATGCCGCCGAGCGTTATGCCAAAGGCATGCAGGATGATTATGTTTCGACAGAACATATCCTGCTCGCGCTCACGGATACGATGGAGGGGAAGCGACTGGCATCTTATGGCTTGACCAAGGATGCGATTCTCAACGCCCTGAAAGCGGTGCGCGGTTCTCAACGCGTCACCAACCCCGATCCCGAATCTACCTACCAATCCCTTGAGAAATACGGCCGCGATCTGACCGATATGGCGCGCAAAGGCAAACTTGACCCGGTCATCGGTCGGGACGAGGAGATCCGCCGCGTGGTCCAGATCCTTTCGCGCCGCAGCAAGAATAACCCGGCGCTGATCGGCGATCCAGGTGTGGGCAAGACCGCCATCGTCGAGGGGCTGGCGCAGCGCATTGTCAACGGGGACGTCCCCGAAGGTCTCAAAAAGAAGCGCCTGATCCAATTGGATATGAGCGCCCTGGTGGCGGGTGCAAAATTCCGCGGCGAGTTCGAGGAGCGTCTGAAAGCGGTTTTGGAAGAGGTCACCGAGTCGGCGGGGGAGATCATCCTATTCATCGATGAGATGCACACGGTCGTGGGGGCTGGCGCAGCAGAAGGCGCCATGGATGCCGGCAACATGCTCAAGCCGATGCTGGCGCGCGGTGAGCTGCACATGATCGGCGCGACGACCATCGACGAGTACCGCAAATACGTGGAAAAAGATCCGGCACTCGAGCGCCGCTTCCAACTTGTCATGGTGGAAGAGCCAAGCGTGGAAGACACAATTTCGATCCTGCGCGGTTTGAAGGAACGTTATGAGGTCCATCATGGTGTCCGTATCACCGACCCGGCCGTCATTGCCGCGGCGACCCTCAGCCACCGTTACATCACGGATCGTCATCTGCCGGATAAAGCCATCGACCTGATCGATGAAGCTGCCGCTCGTCTCCGCACGGAAATCGATTCCAAGCCTCAGGCATTGGACCAGGTCGACCGGCAGATCATGCAATTGGAGATCGAGCGTGAAGCCTTGAAAAAGGAAAAGGATAAAGCCTCGAAGGAACGACTCCAAAAGCTGGAGCAGGAGGTCGCCGAATTACGCGAGAGATCGAACGCCCTGACGACGCACTGGCAGGCAGAAAAACAAGCGATCGGTGAGCTGCGTGGCTTGAAGGAAAAGCTGGAGCAGACCCGTCTTGAGATGGAACGCGCCGAACGCGCCGCTGATCTGGAGAAGGCTGCCCGTCTGCGCTACGGCGAGCAGCGCCAGTTGGAGGAGCAGATTCGCGCCGCGGAAGAGCGTCTAAAAGCCATGCAGGCGGAGAATCCCCTCCTCAAAGAGGAAGTGGACGCCGAAGAGATCGCCGCGATCGTGGCGCGCTGGACCGGCATTCCGGTTTCGAGACTGCTCGAGGGCGAGACTCAAAAGCTCTTGCGCATGGAACAGAATCTGCATGAACGCGTGGTCGGGCAGGAGGAGGCGGTCCGTGTGGTCTCCAACGCGGTTCGCCGTGCCCGCGCCGGGTTGCAGGATCCGAACCGCCCGATTGGCTCGTTCATTTTCCTGGGCCCGACCGGCGTCGGTAAGACGGAGTTGGCGCGTGCTTTGGCAGAATTCCTCTTCGACGATGAGCATGCCATGATCCGTATCGACATGAGCGAGTATCAGGAAAAGCACACGGTTAGCCGCTTGATCGGTGCACCCCCCGGACATGTAGGCTATGAGGAAGGCGGTCAATTGACCGAAGCCGTCCGCCGCCGCCCCTATAGTGTGGTGCTGTTCGACGAGATCGAAAAAGCGCACTCAGAGGTATTCAACGTGTTGCTGCAATTACTGGACGATGGCCGCCTGACCGACGGTCAGGGCCGCACCGTGGATTTTCGCAATACGGTTGTGATCATGACCTCCAACCTGGGCAGCCAGCTCTGGGATGGCAGCCGCATCGTACTGCGTGAAGAGATCACGCGCGTGCTGCAGGAACATTTCCGTCCTGAATTCCTGAACCGCATCGACGAGATCGTGGTCTTCCACCCGCTGCGCAAGGAGCATCTGGCTGAGATCGTGACCATCCAGTTGAGGCATGTGAAGGACTTGTTAGCCGACAAAGGCTACCAGTTGGAAGTGACCGATGCGGCGCGCGAGTATCTCGCCGACGTTGGTTACGATCCGACCTTTGGCGCCCGGCCTCTCAAACGCGCCATCCAGCGTGAATTGCAAGATCCACTGGCTTTGAAGATTCTCTCGGGCGACTTTGATGAGGGCGATACGATCCTCGTTGACCGCGGTCCGGAGGGATTGACGTTTACAGCGACCGTCCCGATTGTGGAAGGTGAAGTGGTGTCATAAGGGATTCGTCTCGAATTAAAAAATTGAGCCGTGAAGATGACCGTCTTCACGGCTTATTATTTTCGAGCCTTGCGAAGGCTGGACGAAGGGCGCTTCGCAAGGCTGTTTCGTTATGGGGTTGCTGTTGGGCTGGCGGCCGCCGTTGGTGTGTCAGTTGCCGGAGCTGCAGGCGTAGGCGTATCCGTTGAAGTTCCTCCTGCCTCATTCGCTGCGGGCGTGCCATTTTGTGAAACCGGACACGGCTGCAATGCAACCTTCATATGTTGACAATTATTGTCTGCGGTACAGATATTCAAATTTAATGAGGCCTTCTCTGCCCCTCGGCAGATCACGATCTGGCGACCATTGAAGG
>JBKPQD010000104.1:0-8015 GCA_046733915.1 Chloroflexota bacterium | reverse complement strand
GCACACATTCAGTACAAATACACAATGGGCGATGGTTTCTGGAACGCAGAATTCAGTTCTGCAGGCACATACGTCATCCGTGATCTGATTGTGCCTGTGCAGAACGCCACCATTGCGGATGTAGTTCAATCGTGGCAGGCGGGCCCCAACGGTTCCATCCTTTTCGATGTCACCGTCCCTACAGATACCCCGACCGGTGATACGATCTATATCCAATTCAATCCCTATGGCTGGACGCCACCCGTGCCGATGTGGCGCAAGGGGAATAATGAATGGGCCTATAAGCTCTACGGGCCGCTAAATATTGTTGGCGCATTGGGCTACCGTTATTGCCGCAACGCGCAGTGCAGCTCGGCCGATGATGCCGCCACCCCCGGCGTAAGCTCGCGTGGACGGAGCGTCTCGCCCAGTATCGCGCCCCAGGAAATTTTCGATACGGTCGATCAATGGGCTTGGGCACAAAAACCAGCCGGCCCCACGATTGTTGGCGTCGATGTTCCCTCGCGCGGAACTAGCTTCTTTGCCGGTGTGGAATTTCAATCTTATTATGACCCCAGCATGCTAACCTTCAATCCCTATGCGCTGCAAAACCTGCAGGCGATCGGTTCCAACTGGGTGGTCTACACTCCCTCGTGGACGTACGTACAGCGCAGCCCGATCGTTTTTTCCTCTTTGCCGGGCAAGGATATGTTCTGGTCAGACACAGTCACGGCAGTGTCGCAGGCGCGCTCGCTCAATCTCAATGTGGCGCTCTTCCCACAGCCACGCTTCGCCACCACTGCAGATGATTTTTGGGAATCGGCACCGCGCGATTCAGGCTGGTGGGATACCTGGTTCAACCACTACCGGGCCTTCATTCTCCACCATGCGGATCTGGCAAGCCTGAGCGGAGCGCAGGCACTGATCGTGGGCGGGGATTGGATCGCGCCCGCGCTTCCTTCGGGGACGCTGGCCGATGGCACCCCCAGCGGAGTCCCGGCTGACGCGGAGACGCGCTGGCTCAATCTCGTGGGTGAGATACGGCAGCACTTCCGCGGCAATGTCCTCTTTGGGTTACCCTACACAACGTTAGACGTCATTCCACCGCTCAACGTTCTGAAGAGCACCGATGGTGTCTATCTCCTGTGGTACGCCAAGCTGACCGACTCGGCAAATCCCAACAAAGCAGACTTGCTCGCCGAAATCGAACGCCTGCTCGATGAGAATATTTCTCCAGTACAGACGCAGGTCAACAAGCCGTTCATTATTGCGCTGTCTTATCCATCTTCGACGTACTCTGCGAGCGGCTGTATTCCGAATGGGAGCAATGGCTGTCTCGCCTGGACGGCGCTCAGCCGTCCTAATGACGACATGACAACGGTCAACATTGATATGCAGCAGCAACTGGATTTGTATGACGCCATGTTCAACGCCATTAATACCCGACCATGGGTCAGCGGACTCGTCAGCCGGGGCTATTTTGAGCCGGTGGCACTTCTCGATAAATCGGCTCCTGTACACGGCAAACCCGCCGCGGATTTGTTGTGGTATTGGTTCCCAAGGTTATTGGGAAATATAAAATAATTATGTCGTTGCCCCGCCTGCTATCGGCGGGGTTGCGAGGAGGAGCGTAGCGACGACGAAGCAACCTTCAGTTCAGCAGTGAGAACCAAGCAGTAGTATTTGCCCGTTTGGGGGAGATTGCTTCGGGCGGACAAACACCGCCCTCGCAATGACATGGTTGTTACAAGAGGCGCTCCGCTGCGAGCGTCTCTTTTCTTGCAGAGTTGTGTTCAATATTGAGGTCATTACATTTTCACCGGAGGAGCAATGAGACAAGCTGGAGTATTTTTGAAACGCGGGTTGATCGGGATTGTCGCGCTTGCGCTGCTTGCGGCGGCAGGCGGGGCATATTATTTCAAGAGTTATCTGCCGAACACGGTTGCGCCGAAATCCTTTCCCAAAATTGACGGAGAGATTCAAGTCGAAGGTCTGGATGAGCGGGTGGATGTGTATCGTGACAGGATGGGCGTCCCGAATATTTACGCATCCACTCCGCATGATCTGTTCTTTGCCCAAGGCTACGTTCATGCCCAGGAACGGTTCTGGCAAATGGATGCCTGGCGCCATATCGGCTCGGGCTCTCTCTCCGAGATGTTCGGCAAGGGACAGTTAGATACCGATACGTTCCTGCGAACCCTTGGCTGGCGGGAAACCGCAGAACAGGAATACCAGGGGCTCGATCCCGAATCCAGAGCAATCCTCGAATCCTATACTGCCGGCGTGAACGCCTATCTCCAAGATCACGATACTACGGCGCTGAGCCTGGAATATGCCGTGCTTGGCTTGCTGAGTCCCGCCTATAAGATCACACCATGGACACCGATCAATAGCCTGACGTGGGGAAAAGCTATGGCGTGGGATCTGCGCGGCAATATGGGCGAGGAAATCGAGCGCGCGGTGTTGCTCAAAACCCTGACACCGGAACAGGTCGCCGAACTCTATCCCGCCTATCCGCAGGATCATCCTGTTATTGTCAATAAAATGGCCAGCACCGCATCGAACGGACAACCATCACAGGTTGCAGCGAATCTTCGGCTTTCGACGTCGGACCTTCAACATCTGGCTCGTCAAGTTGATATTCTGGATAGCGTCTTAGGAAGACAAGGGGATGGCATCGGTTCCAATTCGTGGGCAGTTGCAGGCTCGCGCACCACAACAGGAATGCCATTGCTCGCCAATGATCCGCATTTAAGCATCCAGATGCCTTCGATTTGGTTCCAGATTGGGCTGCACTGCAAGCCCCAAAGCGACGCCTGTCCTTATGAAGTTGCTGGCTTTTCCTTCGCGGGTGTGCCGGGTGTGGTCATTGGTCACAATGACCGGCTGGCCTGGGGGTTCACCAATGTCGGACCGGACGTGATGGATCTCTACATCGAAAAAGTAAATCCTGAAAACCCGCAACAATATGAGGTCAACGGCAAATGGGTAGATTTTGAAACCCGCAAAGAGACGATCAATATCGTCGGCGGTAACTCCGTAGATATCACCGTCAAGCTCACTCGCCATGGACCGGTCATTTCGGATGCATACGGACCTCTGAAGAATGAAGGGGATCTCCAGGATAAGGAATTCGAGCCATTCAAGGACCGTGCCGGGATTCCACTCCCCGCGAATTACGCGATTGCCCTGCGCTGGACCGCTTTGACGCCGTCCACGCCGTTCGAGGCGATCTGGGGTTTCAACAAAGCGCAGAACTGGGAGCAGTTTCGTGAAGCAGCACGCAATTTCCATGTGCCGGCGCAGAATCTTTTGTACGCCGATGTCGACGGAAATATCGGCTATCAAATGCCCGGTGATATCCCGGTCCGCGCCAAAGGCGATGGAACGCTTCCGGTGCCCGGCTGGACGGATGACTATGAATGGACGGGTTTCATTCCGTTCGAAGACTTACCCTATATCTTTAATCCGGAAGAAGGTTATATCGCCACTGCAAATAACCAGGTACCGCCAGCCGACTATCCCAACTTCATTACGCATGATTGGGATTACGGTTTTCGTGCCCAGCGCATCGTGGATATGATCAATCACGCGCCGGACAAAATCGATATTGCCTATATCGAATCCATGCAGGGCGACGATTTCGACGCAAACGGACCCGTCTACACTCCTCTGCTTCTCGGGCTACCTGCACTCCCTGAGAATCAGGCCAAGGCACAAAGCCTGCTGAAGGATTGGGATTATCAAGCCCGCGCCGATTCTTCAGCCGCGGCAGTATTCAATGCGTTCTGGCGTCACTTGCTGCAAAACACGTTTAATGACGAACTGCCCGAGCGTTACTGGCCGGACGGCGGCTCACGCTGGAATGAGGTCATGCGCCATTTGGACGCATCCAGCGCCTGGTGGGATGACAAATCTACAACCGATAAAGTAGAGACGCGCGAAGATATCCTGCGAAAGTCGTTTGAGCAGGGTATTTCGGAACTGGAAAAAATGTTTGGCAAGGATATGTCCAGGTGGAAATGGGGCGAGATGCACGCTTCCACGTTCCGTAACAGCACGCTGGGAGAATCAGGCGTCGGACCGATCGAGTCGCTCTTCAACCGCGGCCCGTATCCCACCAGCGGCGGCGAGGCCATTGTCAATGCAACCGGTTGGTCGGTCAAAGATGGATATGAAACAAACTGGCTGCCGTCGATGCGCATGATTGTGGACTTAAGCGATCTGAACAACTCGGTCACAGTGCACACCACCGGAGAATCGGGCCATGCTTATCATAAACACTATGATGACATGGCTCCGATGTGGGCGAATATTCAGTATTATCCGATGCTGTGGGAGGAGACGGCGGTGACGCAAAATACGGAAGGACATTTGGTTTTGCAACCAAAATGAATCTGGTCGTGCAGGTAGAGACAGGCAGTTGCCTGTCTCTACGTTTTTGTGTTAACTGCTATCCAGGAAAAACACAACACACCCAGGTAGCTAAACGTCAAATCGACCAGATCAAAGGTACGGTGGGAGAAAAATTGTTGGGAGAATTCCTCGAGGCCGATCAGCAGAGCGAGGGCAACGCCTAATTTAACGGCGAGCAAGCTTCGTTTCTGGTCCGGGCGCGATTGGAAGATCGCCAGGTTGAGGAGCAGCGTCAGAATTCCATACAGGATGAAATGTCCCGCCTTGTCACCCCAGGGAATTCTGTAGATAAAACCAACATAGTGGCTAAGAATGCCTGCGTCGGCAAACACAATGATCACGAGGATGAAAAGCGTAAAGAGGAGTGCCAGCCACTTCATAATAAAAAGGGCAGGTGACCACCTGCCCAGACCTTAAGATGCTTTTTCCACCTTCATCTCCCGTCGTGCTTTCCATGCTTCCCAGACGGCGGGGATGACCGAAATAAAGATAATGGCTAAAATGACCAGCTCGAAGTTCTTCTTCACAAAGTCCAGGTTGCCAAAGAAGTAACCAAGTAAGGTGAAGACCAGCACCCAGACAATCCCCCCGAACACATTGTAGGAAAAGAAATAGCTGTACGACATCCGCCCCATGCCAGCGACAAAAGGTGCAAAGGTGCGGACAATTGGCACGAAGCGCGCCAGGAAGATGGTCTTGCCACCGTGCTTCTCGAAAAAGGCATGTGTGCGATCCAGATATTCCTTCTTAATCCACTTGACGTTGTAGGCGCGATCGCCCATATAGTGACCGATCCAATAGTTGACTGTGTCCCCAAGAATGGCAGCAACCATCGTCAGAACAATGACGAGCCAGACGTTCAAGGAGCCTGTCGCAGCAAACGCACCGGCGGCGAACAACAGCGAGTCACCGGGCAGGAAAGGCGTGACAACAAAACCTGTTTCCATAAAAATAACGAAAAACAGCAGCGCATATGTCCAGGCACCGTACGTCGTAATAATATTTTCGAGGTACCCGTCCAGGTGCAAAAAAAGATCGATTAAGAATTTAATTTGGTCCATTGGCAAGCCTTTAATAAGAGGTCTCGTAATAAAGCCTTGCGAAGGAATCTCATCGCAAGGCTCTTCTCAGTGGCACAGGCGCAGATTATACCTTGCTTTAGGGGCTGGCTTCGAAGCGCGTCAGCCAGTCGCCGAGGATGAGCAGCAGCAGGCTACAAATCGAGGCAAGCCCAAGGTTGATCGAACCAACCGGGAACAAGATCCAGCCGCGCCATAGCCCCAACAACTGGCCCAAAGCAAACCCGAAGACACCCAGGAATAGATAGAGCAGCAGTCGCCAAGCTCCTCCGCCACGAATTAAATGATATAACGCGCCGTAGAAGAGCGCAATCAATAAAGCGAAGAGCAGGGAAGGTAACGTCATGTGATCATTCGATTGCCATTCTGAGCGGAGTGAAGAATCGCGCCAGGCGACGAGGCATCCATTTCCGATATACTCACTCGCATACCACCGCGCCTTTCCGGGAAATGCCAGCTCGTCGTTATGGATTCAAATACTTCGCAAAGAAGTCGGCGATGGCATTGTAGCAACGGACACGGTTTTCATATTTCAGCACGTCATGCCCTTCGTCTTCAAAAATCAGTAATTCCAGATCTTTCCCTTGTGCCCGCAAAGCGTTTACAAGATCCTCGGATTCCGCCGCGACCACCCGGGGATCGTTCCTTCCCTGAATCACAAGCATCGGCGCAGTCATGTTTTGAAGATGGGTCTTGGGTGAACGGTCCACCAGGAACTCATATTCCTCCGGCTTTTCCGGATCGCCAAGTGCGATTTTGAAATATGGCTTCCACGTAGACGGGATACGCTCCGAAAACGTTAGCAGGTCATAGGGACCGAACATATCACAGGATGCCTTCCACAGTTCCGGGTGAAGACCTGCCAGCATCAACGTCATATAACCACCATAGGAACGTCCGACGACGGCGGCGCAGGAAACATCCAGTCGTTTATCTTGCGGAAGCACCTTCGTCATGGCATGCACATGGTCCAAACGATCCTGCCCGCCCCAATCGCGGTCGACATGCTTGGTGTAGGAAAGTCCATATCCCGTGGAGCCACGCACATTGGGGACAAAGACGGCGAACCCACGCAAGGTCAGGAATTGGATCAGCGGCATAGAGAACCACGCAAAGTCCGGGCGCTCCTGTCCCTGCGGACCGCCGTGGATGTAATATACGAGTGGGCGGGGACCTTTGAAGCCAAGTCCCTTGGCGGGAAGGTAAAGCCGAGCCGAGACGCGCAAGCCATCGTGCGAAAGAAACGAAGCATCCTCTCCCTTCGACAGATATGCATCAGGAATCCCCAGAATCTTTTCGTTCGTATGCCGGGTGATCTTGTCTCGCCTCTTGCCTGAAATGGAATACAGCTGAGTCGGTGACGTGGCCGTGGAAAACGAGAAGGTGAAGACATCCTCCGTCTTGTCGTAATGGACCTTCTTCAGCATGCCATTATCAAGCGGCGCCATTCCGACCAGCACGTGTTTGAGCGTCATGAGTTTCTTTCTTTCATGGAAGAACCCTTCATAGACCCACGAACAGCCATCGATGTTAAAAGTGACCAGATAGCGCTCATTAAGCAAATGATCAATTTCAACCAGCTCTCCTGCCCCATTGTGCTTTACGCCTTTTATCTCAATTTGCTCAATTTGGCCGGGTTTTGTAAAGCTGGTGTACCCCAAGCTATATGTGTCTTCAAACACAGATGAAGTAACTATGGCTCCTTTTTCACTGGGTGAAAACACTGCATATGCCAGCCCATTCAAGGGAACAGTTTCTTCCGCCTTGCGATCCTCTAACGGCGTACCATAGAGCGGGCGGGGTGCACCCTTGGTTTTTAAATACAGGACTGTATCGCCCACCGTATAGCCTGTACCCAGCAATAGCTTACGATGATCTTTACTATGGTCCAGGACTTGAAATCCAAATTCGCTCTCCGCGATTTTTTCAAGTTTTCCTGTCTTCAAGTCGCCGCGGTAGGTTTCCTGCAGCGGCTGATCACGGCGTTCTGCCACAAGATAGACGAAGTTCTTCTCGTTATCGCAATTGACGAGATGTACTCGATAGGAGGAGAAAAAATTGTCGAAGGCAGGTTGTGGAAATCCGCCGTGGATTGGAATGATCATAGGTTGGTAATTCTCATCGCCGTCCCGATCGATCATGACCATGATCTTTTTGATCTTGGGAAACACATAAAATGAATATCCATCTACCAAAAGCGGGTTTTGTAGAGCAATATCGGACGGCAACAATGGCTCCGGTACCGAGCCTCCAAACAACATGCTATATAAGCTCAGATGTCCTGACAGATTACTCAGGAAGAAAATACGCTGATCAGCGTACTGAGGAACCACGAACAAGCGGGCCGACATGAGAGATTCGACACGATAGGTCATAAGAGTTCTCCTCTTGCAGTATTTTTTCAAAACCTAACCCCTGTGTGTTAATACTATACTCCGGCGATCGGTTGAACCAAATATGTCAAACCAAGCATATGAATACCTGTGCCTATACGAAGTTTAGTTGATAATTCCGCCGCCGATCACCGTATCGCCTTGGAAG
>JBKPQD010000103.1:0-6126 GCA_046733915.1 Chloroflexota bacterium | reverse complement strand
CCCATGTAATCAGCCGTCGCGCGGTCCGTGCCGCGTCCCAAACCCTGTTTGCCGCGCCAGATATTTCCGGCGCCGATCACCACGGCGACTTCCACGCCCATTTCGTGCACTTCCTTGATACGTCCAGCAATTGTTTCCGCTTCTGCCACATCGATTCCGAACCCGGATTTCCCCGCCAGGGCTTCCCCACTTAATTTGAGAAGGATACGTTTATATTTAATTGCGCTCATAATTCTCCTTTCCACACTCGATTATAAAGTTGGGTCAAAAAAAGACCAACCCGCAGGTTGGTCTTTTCGTACTATTCACCTAATTTCTCACCAAGCTCCCAGCGCTGGAAGCGGCGGACGATCACATTCTCGCCAATCGCGGCGACATTCTGGAGGATAAGCTTTTCCACCGTAATAGACTCATCGCGGATGTAGGGCTGGCGGGAAAGCACAACCTCATCTTTGAACTTCTCGAGACGACCCTGGACGATTTTCTCTAACACGGCATCCGGCTTACCTTCTTCCGTAGCGCGTGTGCGAGCGATCCCCGCTTCATGCTCCAAGACGTCGGCCGGAATTTCCTCTACTTTTAGGTAACGGGGCGCAGAGGCCGCAATCTGCAAGGCAATTTCATGTGCCAGCGTGCGGAACTGCTCGGAGCGGGCAACAAAGTCCGTCTCACAGTTCACTTCCACCATCACGCCCACGCGTCCTCCGCCGTGCGAGTACAGCTCGACAACACCCTGCGAGGCCTCACGATCGGCGCGCTTGGCAGCGGTTGCCATTCCTTTTTCACGCAGCCAATCGACAGCCTTCTGAAAGTCGCCATCGGCTTCAATGAGCGCATTACGGCAATCTGAAATGCCTGCATTCGTGGCGGCGCGTAATTCTTTGATCATTTCCGTCGTGATTTGCATTGATATATCCTTATTGCTTATTCTCTTGCTCAGTCGCGCTGGCTTCGGGGGTTTCCACAGCGGGTTTCTTGGGCTCACTCTCGGCGGCAGCACTCATCTTGGCGAGAGTCGCTTCGCCGAGCAGGGCATTATCTTCCAACTCCTCGTCGGTCTCAACCACTTTCGGCTTGCGAGCAGATCTTTCGGTTCGAGTTTTGGTTGCGTCGGCCGGTTTCTCTTCCATATCTTCTTCTTTGCGCATTGCCTTACCTTCCAACACGGCATCCGCTACTTTGGCAACCAGCAATTTGATGGCGCGGATCGCGTCATCGTTGGAAGGAATGACGTAGTCAATATCCTGGGGATTGCAGTTGGTATCCACGAGGGCAACGATGGGGATGTTGAGCAGGTTCGCTTCATGAACCGCCGCTTCTTCGCGACCAACGTCAATGATGAAGAGCAAATCGGGACGGCGCTTCATCAGGCGTGTACCGGAGAGGCGCGTGGTGAGACGGGTAATCTCGCGTCCGATCAGCAGACCTTCCTTCTTGGTCAAGCGATCGAGCTCGTTGTTATCGCGCATCTTTTCGAGGCGCTCGAGTTCCTGGATACGGGCATACATTGTGGACCAGTTGGTGAGCATACCGCCCATCCAGCGCTCGGTCACATAGGGCATACCGCAGCGATTCGCTTCTTCGGCAACCGTTTCCTGTGCCTGGCGCTTGGTGCCTACGAACAGGACAGTGCCACCGTTCTGAACGACATCGCGGATAACGTTATAGGCCTGATTCAACAATTTGGAAGTCTGTTGCAGGTCAATGATATGAATCCCGTTACGCTCGGTGAAGATGTACGGTTTCATACGGGGATCCCACTTGTTTGTGCGGTGTCCAAAATGGACGCCACTCTCAAGCAGGGCTTTCATGGAAATAACAGCCATTGTGCTCCTAACTTTTCCGCTGTCCGACGCGTGGCGCTACGGCGCCAGCATGCAGCGGAATGAGTTTAGCGGGGATGCTGCGCTTGGCGCTTGACCCGCTCAGGGACGCTTGATGCCCGTCCCAGGCAAGATGTGGCGCTTTGAACGCCGGGGCGAGATTATAACATACAAAGTAAGACTTACGCTTTATTCTCTCCTTTAAAATGCTCATGCGGAGCCAGAACGAGACCGGCTCCGCATGAGCATTTCCGCATATAAAATTTGTCTTGCTAGATCACTGCGCCCTGACCGTACAACTGCTGCTTTACATGGACGACACGTTTGCGCAGATCTGTTTTCGTCTCGATATCACTGGCGATTTTTTCGATGGCATACATCACCGTCGTATGATCGCGTCCGCCGAGCACTTCGCCAATCTGCGGCAGGGACGCGTCTGTCTCCTTGCGGAGTAAATACATGGCAACTTGCCTTGGCTGGGCGATTTTCTGTGAGCGATCCCGTCCCACCAGTGCCTCGGGGCTGATCTGCCATTCTTTAGCCACGAGTTCGATAATCTTCTGGGGAGCAATATCGTTGCGCTGTGGGATCAGGTCAGCCAGCGCCACTTCCACCAGATGAGGTGTCAACATCGTGCCGCTAAGATCGGCAAAAGCCAGAATGCGGTTGAGAGCGCCCTCCAGTTCACGAATATTCGACTGGACGCGGCGGGCGATGCTCTCCAAAATATCATCGGCGATCTGACGGCCGGTCCGTTCGGCTTTCGAACGCAGGATCGCAAATCGTGTTTCGAAGTCAGGCGGCTGGATATCGGCCGTCAAGCCCCATTCAAAGCGGGAACGCAGACGTTCGTCTAGCGTATTCAGTGCCTTCGGGGGACGGTCGGAAGAAACGATGATCTGTTTATCCTGTCCATGCAGGGTGTTGAACGTGTGAAAAAACTCTTCCTGTGTGGACTCTTTACCGGCAATAAATTGAATATCATCGACTAACAGCACATCGGCCGAGCGATATTTTTCACGAAACGCCTGGTTTGTATGGCTACGAATGGCATTGATCATATCGTTCGTGAATTCTTCTGAAGAAACATACAAAACATTTAATCCCCTCTGATGACACGCATTTCCGATGGCATGCAGGAGATGGGTTTTGCCCAGTCCTACACCCCCATACAGAAACAATGGATTATAGGCACGCGCTGGCTTTTCTGCGACTGCCTGGCAAGCGGCGTGCGCAAGTCGATTCCCAGAGCCTACAACAAAGGTATCGAATAAATAACGCGGATTCATGCTCGAAGGACGCGACGGCTGTTCGTACTGCTCCACCATTTCCGACGAGACGCCAGGCGCTTCCTCTTTGACCGGTTCTGGGTCCGCCCCGTGAACGACGAAGTCCACGTGAACGCTGCCTCGCACGATCCCGACAAGTAAACGACTGACAGTGCTGGCAAGGCGACTCTCCAACCAATCACGCGCGTATGCATTGCGTACGCCTATCGTTAATGTGCCATCTTGATAAGAGATTGGTCTGGTATCGCGCACCCAAGTATCGAAAGAGGCGCGCGGCATCTCTATCTGGAGTTGTCCGAGTACGGATTGCCATGCCTGTTCTGCGTTCATAAAGACTCCATCTATACGGGTTTTTGCGTCATTGAACTAAGCCACTTCAAGAGCGGTTCGATTGCTGCTACTTTTAACTTTTAGTCGTCTTACTGGGACTTTAGGAGTGTCAAGATCACCACATCCAAATTTCAGCGTGGTTACATTCTAGCAGAGAGTCATCGAAAATAACAACACGTTAAGCCTACGCTATTTTTAAAACATCGCTTTTTTTAAGGTCACTCAATGTTAAAGATTCGCGAGCAGAAATCGATGACATGCATGTTTCCTATAGAACACCTGTTTCAGCCAGTAGCAAGCATCAGCGTAAATGGAACCCCACATATGGTGTCGATTCAAGATGTAGCCTCTGACGAGGCCAATGTAGAGGCAGATATAGGTGCGAACAGATTTTGGAAATCTTCTATGCGGTGGTTTTTGAGTCTCGCGATTCCGGGACTCAACATGCGAGAACGTGTCGATTCGCGCTTGCGTCAAGCTTTAACACGCGGAACCCATGCAAGAATGGTTGTACCCTCGCCGGTAGCAGACGATACATCAACATCACCACCCGCGGATTGGGCGCGTGTTTGCATGTTGGCCATACCATGACCAATGCTGATGGATTGGTTCTCGAGATCAAAGCCTTTGCCATCGTCACGGATCTCCATCAACACACGTTCATCGGTGAACCAAAGCGCGATCTCCACCTTCTTTGCCTTGGCGTGTTTGGCTGCATTGGCTAACGCTTCCTGACAAATATGGAATAATGCTAGTGATTGCGATGGAGCAAGGTCCATCAAATCTTTTTCCGGCCCGATCAACACTGCTTCGGTCAGCGAATTGGCACGAAATTCAGTAACGAGTCGTTTCAACCCGCTCATCAAGCCATCATTGCCCATCTGGCGCGGGCGCAAATCCAAGATGTAGCCACGCAAATCCCGAATCGCCTGGTTCAAGGCGTCGATGGAGTGTTGAATCCGGTTCTTCGCATCCTTAGGATCCTCTTCGATGGAGTGCAATGCCCCCTCCAATGACAATCCCACACCATAAATTGCCTGAATGATGCCATCATGCAGGTCCATACCGATGCGTTCGCGCTCTTCGAGCACTGCCAGGCGATGCGTATTCTCATGCAAGCGTGCATTTTGAATGGCCGCAGCGGCATAGGCCGCCAGCATCTGAATAATTTTTTCATCATCGGCAGTAAATTCAGAGGCGCCAATCTTCTCGGTCAGATAAAGCTGACCTAACTGGCGGTTCGCCGCACGGATTGGTACGCCTAAAAATGAGACCATGTCGGGATGATTAGCCGGGAATCCCACCGAGTGAGGATGCTCCTGGATCACCGGCACACGCAAGGGTCTTTCGGTGTCCATTAACTCCCCGATCAACCCCTTCCCGATCGGCGGATGAGCGATTCGCTTGATTTCTTGATCGGTCATTCCAACGGAAATGAACTTAACCAGTTTGCCATCCTCGTCCAAAACCCCCAATGCCGCATACCGGGCTTCGGCTTGTTCACAGGCCACGGCGGCAATACGTTCCAACAGACGATCGAGGGAAAAATCCTTTACAAGCTCTAAACTGGCTTTATGCAGCGCAATGAGTCGTTCTTGTAGTTGTTCACGCGTTAAGAGCATCTTTGTGACACCTCCGCGCTATTATCTCATAAAATGTGATAGATTTTGGTAGACAACGTGCATAAAATCAGTTTGTAAACGCGGCCAATCGCGCCAAAAATCGCGAGATTTCCACCACGCTACGAAAAGCAGCGGGTCACCGCTTCGCTACGAGGTAACGCAATGACAACATCCCGTATCCCTGGGTTCTATAACATGACGATGGACGAGCGCCGGGTCCAGCTGGGGCAGGCTGCCGCTCTCGCACCCGAAAGCCTGCTCCCGTTTACCAGCGGCGGACTTTCCGCGGATGCCGCCGACCATATGATCGAGAACGTGATCGGGCTGTATACTTTGCCGCTGGGAATCGCCCTCAATTTCCAGGTGAATGGGCGGGATGTCCTCGTTCCGATGACGCTCGAGGAGCCATCGGTGGTCGCCGGGGCCTCGTTTATGGCAAAACTCGTCCGTGCCGGCGGTGGATTCACAGCTACCAGCACCGATCCGCTTATGATCGGGCAGATGCAGGTGATCCATATAGCGGATTTGGAAGAAGCAAAGTTCAAACTCTATGAACACAAAGCGGACCTGCTCGCTGAAGCCGATTCCATTGACCCCGTTCTCAAGAAATTTGGCGGCGGTGCCCGAGACCTGGAAGTGCGAACGATTGAAGACTCGCCAATCGGTAGATTTTTAGTTGTTCATCTCATCTATGATGTCCGGGATGCGATGGGTGCGAACGCCGTCAACACCGCTTGCGAGCGGATAGCGCCCCGAATCGAATCCATCACCGGCGGAAAAGTCCATCTGCGCATCCTCTCCAACCTGGCGGACCGGCGGATTGCCCGCTCGCGTTGTAACATTCCCGTAACGGAACTCGCCTTTGACAACTTTTCCGGCGAAGAAGTCCGTGACGGAATCGTCGCTGCCTACGCCTTCGCCGCCGCAGACCCTTATCGCGCTGCCACTCATAACAAAGGCATTATGAACGGCGTAGACTCAGTCGTCATCGCCACCGGCAACGACTGGCGAGCGATCGAAGCCGGTGCGCACGCCTATGCTGCGCGTTCCGGTAGGTACACA